>NZ_CAWNMS010000113.1:0-90306 GCF_963875605.1 Vibrio sp. V04_P4A5T148 | reverse complement strand
ATATTACATTATCTATGTTTAAATAAGTGACATTAATCCAAGAAAAATATAACAAGGTGATAAGTTTCATCATAAAAATGAGCCCCCAATAGGAGGCTCATTTTATTTTGAGATTGCAGAGGTAGTGCTGGGTAATATCTTAACACTCAGTCGTTTGTCTGCTTGTAAATATTGATTAGCAACATGACGCAGATCATTCGTACTCACCTGATTGATGGCGTGACGAACCTCCTGCCAACGACTATAGCGATGCGGATAAGTTTGAGTTAACGATGCGACATCAAGCCAAAATACATTCTTTTCTGGTAGGCTATCTAACCATTGTAGAAGCGGTTGTTTCGCTCTTTGCAACATATCAGCATCGATGCCATGATCAGCTTTCACTCGAGACAATACCGCATCAAAACTCTCTTCCACTAATTTAAGTTGCGTTGTGTCTGTCACACTGAACAGCCCCAAATAACCAAATCCTGTGGGAAGAAAATCATTGCTGCTAAATGGGTAAGGTGAGTAACTCGCGCCAGCCTTTTCTCTCACTTCTTCCGTCAACAAAATACTGAGAACCTCTTCAAGCAGCATCAGTTTTGCGTAGTGTTCGGCATTCACCTTATCAGTCGTTGGCCACAGCCAAGCCAATGCCGCGGCATTGGCTGAACCTTGATGCTCAACAATATGTGATGCAGGCACTGGTGGAAACTCAACGCGCTCAACTTGCAGCTCTTTTTCTGGATGACGCGGCAAAGCGCCCAGCGTTTTAGCAACCGATTGAATCGTTTTCTCTTCGTCAAGATCACCCACAATGGCAATTTCTAAAAGGCCTTTATCTACCGCCGAGGCAAACACTGGAACTAATTCTGAAAAATGACGCTTTAACAGTTCCTCGTCATGGCTACGAAATCGTGGGTCGTCAGGGTGCAATAATTCAGGTAACACCGTCCAAAATGCCTCTTCTGGCGTCGTGTTCTGGCTGTTACTCGCTGCCAGTACTCGTTGACGAAATTGGTTCATCCCCTCTTCTCGCCAGCCCGGGCTCGTTAAAAATGCCGTTTGCAGTGCTAACTGTTGGTCAAGCGACGCTTGATTGGTGAAATCCTGACTCGCAAAACCAAGCGTTCCGACATTGAACCCCGTCGTCACATTGGCAGCAGAAAAGAGATGAATTAACTGCTGAAACGAATGCTGCTCTAACCCACCAGCAACAAAGCCATCATTAAACAGTGCCTGAATGCCCTCTTTTCTAGGTAACGGATATTCGCCAAAACCTAATGCAAGATTGAGGTAGATGACGTTTTTCTCTAACTCGGTTGGCTTGATGTTGAGCTTAACGCCATTGGCAAATTTCAACATCCGAATCCCCGTTTCGGGATCTCGCTTGTCGTGAACGAGCGTGCCCGCCTCACCAAATTCACGGTAGGCAAATGCCTCAACCGATGATATTTGATAAGGCTCTACTGGCTGTTTTTGGCTTTGTTCATATACATCGAGTAGCATTTGATTGATTTTCTCAACCTTGTATGGCCCAGAAAGATAAATCCACGGCTTACCTTGCCAACGTTCTGTAAGCAGGTCGTGCAATCGAGCTGCGGTGATTTGAGGTTGATAAGCTTCAAAAAGAGCAAGCGCGAACGTCGGTTCAATCGGGACAAATTGCTGAGCATCACTTGTCACTAGGCCTTGCGCAATCGAAAAACTATGCAAGGTATCGCTACTTGCTTCTCTTTGCTGATAATCAGCATGCATTGCCTTGATCGCTTGATCAATTTCGTTCTGATTAAAGCCGTATCGAATCGCTTGTCGCACCGTCTGTTCAAGTAATGTCAGCCCATGCCGCCACTGCTCGGGCAAGGTTACCAGTGACAATTCCATCCGTGATGCGATACCGAAATCTTGTTCAATATGAACAAAAGCATTCGTTATCCCCTCTTGGTCTATCAGATGGGGAAGTAACCGTTGGTAGAGTAAGTTCGACAATATTGATTCAAGGATCATTTCATGGCGACTTTCAACGCTATCTGCTTGTCGCTCTTGTGGTGCAATCACACCAAGCGAAATTTGGGTCGGCAAGCGAGCATCAAAGAAAACATCGGCTTGCAAGTGCGTCCTTACTGCAGGCAACATCAAATGGTCAGCCCGTAGCGGTACCGCATCCCGGTGAGGTACCCAGTTAGAAAAAAGTCGTTTGATCTGCTCTTCGGCCTGAGCAACATCAAGGTCTCCCACCACAATGATCGTGGTACGTTCTGGCGTATAAAAACGTTGATAGAGTGAACGTAACTGCTCTGAACTAGCATGTTTTACTACATCGAGATCACCAATTGGCAAACGTTTTGACAAAGGGCTCCTCGGATATAAGAAGCTCAGCTGTTGACGATAATTCTCAACATCAGCGGAATTTCTCTCTTTCCATTCCGCAACAACAACCGGTTTTTCTTGCTCCAACGCCTTTGGTTCAAGCTTAAGGCGATCCGCAATCTCTCTCATAAGCCACAAACCAGTTGCTACTTTTTGTGAGTCTCCTTGAGCAATATTGAACTCATACACGGTTTGATTGAATTGAGTCACCGCATTGGTATCGGATCCAAAACTTAATCCTAAGCGTTCAAGTTGGCGAATCATCTCCCCTTCGGCTACAGAGTCCGAACCTTTAAACGCCATGTGTTCTAAAAGATGCATCAAGCCTTGTTCTTGATCTGACTCGACTAAAGAACCACCCGCAATGCGCATACGCATAATGACAGCATGAGCAGGTGTCGTGTTATGGACTAATTGGTACCTTAAGCCGTTTTCAAGCTGACCTTCGTGAATGCGATGACTTTTAGGTAACTCCGTCGATAGCGAACTGGCCGATATGACAAGCAGCAATAATAAGCTCAATGGGTGAAAAAATAGAATATTACGCAAATTAAGATTCTCAGTATGTATGGAACGACACTCATTCGAATTGAGTGCTTATTATCACCCATTTATTGAATTTATAAATACATCAAGACAATTCCATACAAAACCGTACAATATTTTCAACATCATGCCATAGTGATCAAACCGCGTACCACGCCCCCTTGAATATCAGCTTGGCTGGCTTATATTGCTCTACAAAAACTTTGTGCAATAACGTAGCCAAATCACAAGAAAACACAGTATTATCACCCCTTATTCCACATACTTCGTGGAGATCATAAACGGAATAATTATGGAAAATATCGTCGAAAAACTACTCTATTCAGCACGCTGGATTATGGCCCCTATCTATTTGGGGTTAAGTTTAGTGCTGCTGGCATTAGGCATTAAATTTTTCCAAGAAGTGTTTCATCTGTTACCTAACATCTTGAGCACCGATGAAGTCAGCCTGATTTTAGTGACACTTTCTTTGATTGATATTTCATTGGTTGGTGGGTTGATTGTGATGGTGATGTTTTCAGGCTATGAGAATTTTGTCTCTAAAATTGATATCGCCGAAGAGGATGATAAGCTCGGCTGGCTCGGAAAATTAGACACAGGATCGTTGAAAAATAAGGTTTCGGCATCGATTGTCGCCATCTCCTCAATTCATTTGCTGAAAGTCTTCATGAACACTGAAAATATCGACAGTGAAAAAATCAAGTGGTACTTACTGCTGCACATTACCTTTGTCTTATCGGCCTTTGCGATGGGTTATTTAGATAAAATCACCAAAAAATAGCCGCAAGCCCTGTATACACAGGGCTATTCGTTAACACTATCGATGCCAATGGTAAATAGACTGAGCTTATTTTGAACGATTGACCAACAGTAACAGCAAGAAATAGCTCCCACCGAGAATCGCCACGAGCGTGCCAGCCGCAATTTGCATCGGATAAACGATCACCTGTCCGAGCCAATCCGCCCACAACATTAACGATGCACCGACTAAACTTGCCACCAGCAGTTGCGTTTTAGTTTGCTGTGCGCCTAGCATCATCGCCATGTGTGGCGCAATCAAACCCACAAACGACACTGGCCCCATCGTCGCCGTCACCAGCGCACATAACAGCGCCACAATGGTCAATAAAATCAAACTGGTGCTTTGCGCATTAACGCCGCGCGCACTGGCAAAACGACGACCAATGGAGATTAAAGTTAGCCAACGCGACAGCGCGATGGTGGCCGCGGCCAGCAACAGCACCAAAACGGTCAGCAACAGCGCTTGGTCAGGCGTAACGCGATAGGTTGAGCCTGCCAACCACTGTAAAATTCGATAGCTGTCTTCTGACCCTTTAGCCAAACAAAATTGCACTAAGGATTCAAGCAGTGCGGTGATGGCTATCCCGGTTAAAATCAAACTCGACGCGGCGTATTGATGGCGCTTACCCAGCACAACTAATGCCGCCAACACCAGCAAACTACCCAACAATGCTGTCACCCAATGAGCGGCTAACAAGCTTTGACCTAAAAAGAGATTGGCAAACACCAACGCAAACGTCGCCCCTGACGAGACCCCTAAAATATCTGGGCTGGCTAACGGGTTGTATATCAAACGTTGCAAAATGCTACCTGCTAGGGCAAGACCAATACCGGCACACAATGCGGTAAGCATGCGCGGCCAGCGTAATGACCACTGATAGCTGCTTGGCAGCGCCAATTGCCAACTGAGTTCGTTCATTTGAAACAACGTATGCAACCCAAGTGCTGCCAGCATCATTAGCAACAACCCCAATAGTGCGACAGGGCTTAATGATGCGCGCGACTGAGGCAGTGAGATAGTCAATGTATCTTGCGCCTTGAGCTGACGGCGACTAAACCAGATCAATGCGGGCGCGCCAATCGCCGCGGCTGTGATACCGCTGGCGATGACTTGCGTAGTCCATAGGCTCAACCACATTGCGAGCATATCGGTTAATAAAAGCAGTAACGCGCCAAGCAGTAAGCTCGAATAGAGCTCTTGTTTGGGCGTTCTTGCCCCCATAGCACGGGCGATGTTTGGTGTGAGTAGCCCGATAAAACTGATGACGCCCACCGCTGTAATCGAGGCTGAAACCAACCAAATCCCGAGCACCATTAAGATTAAAAATGCAGGAATGACAGGCAGACCACGAGCCGCAGCACCTTGATGACCTAAACGCAATAACGTCAGAACCCTTGGCGCAAACAGTAAAATCAATAAGGAGACCGATAACCGCGGCAGCAACCACTGCACCCAATCCCAGCCATTTTGCGCCAGATCGCCCGCGCCCCACATGAAGACGTTTTTGGTGTATTGTTCATTGAGTAGAATCAGTGCCGTCGCAATCGCGCCAAGTAGCAGGTTCACCACCATGCCTGCCACAATTAACGGCAAGCCCGTCATGTTACGCACGCCCGCAATCACCACGATCAACGCAAATGCGAGCAAAGCACCACTCATTGCCGCCAACGCGCTGTAACTGGCAACTAGGCTTGGAAAACCAATGTTGAGAATAATCAACGCCAGCCAAGCTCCAGATGAGGTGCCCAGCGTCAATGGTGAAGTGAGGTTATTCTGCGTCAGTTGTTGCATCACACTGCCGACCAAACCCAACATCGCGCCCACCAGCAACGTCATCACCAAACGGGGCAATTGACCATATAGGAAATTGAACTCAGCAAAAGAGCTCGCTTCACGTTGCGCCCACAACAGTTGCCATTGCGTGACTAGATCAACGCCATTGCCAATTTGCACACTGAGCATTGCCACAAGCAGCAGCGCACTACTCAGTGCGAGAAACACTTTTCCGTTCATGACTTAGGCGCAACCTCAAGCAAACTGCGTGTCAGCGCTTCTGCAATGTATTGTAGTGACATCGCGCCGCCGTAGTTCCAGACACTCTCAACCGAGTTCACTCGCGCTTGACGCACAAACGGCATCGCTTGCCAAAGCATTGATTTTTCTAGCTGTGCTTGCTGGGCAAATGGCAAGAAATAGAGCACATAACCTTGCTCAACATACTGCAAATCCGTTAACCGATGTTGCACAATCCCCCACTCTTTGGCGGGCTGAGGCAGCGCTTCATGCAAGCCCAATTGCTTTAACACATAATGAGTGGTGGAGTTTTCACCGTAAAGGAACACCGAGGTTGGATTAGCAAAACGCATCGCCACCACCGCGGGTGTTTGATGAGAAAATGCGATGTCAATTTGTGCTTTTAACTGCGCAAAACGTTCCGTCATTGTGGTCAGTTTTTGCTCGGCGAGCGTTTGCTTGTCAAAGAGCTGCGCTAATTGGCGAAAATGGTCAATCGCGACTGCGCCACTGTCATCACTGGCTTGAAAATTAGAGAAATAGAGCACCGGAGCAATGCGCTCTAACGGTGTGATTAAATCTTGCTGCGGTGCAGCAGCGAGAATGAGATCTGGTTTTAGTGCAGCAATTTTTTCCAAATTGGGTTCAACGCGCGTGCCGATATCTTCTACCCCTTGCGGCACTTGCGGTTTGACAACCCAATCTTGATAACTGGCAAGCTCTGGCGCGCCAACCGGTGTGATACCCAATTCAATCACTTGCTCAAGTAAATCCCAATTGAGCACCACCACACGTTGTGGCCGCTGCTGTAGAGTTTGCTCTCCGCGGCTGTCGTGTACGGTCAATGGCGCGCTAAAAGCGACACTCGAAAAAACAGAGAGTAAGCCAGTAACCAGCCAGCGCTTTACAAGGTTTAAGCACATACAATCGCGACCTTATGCGTATGAGAATCTGAATTGGACATTGGGTGATCCAGCAGTTGGATCGGCGTTTGATAAAGCGCCGATAAACGTGCTTCATCGGCCAATAAAGAGGCATCGCCTTCAAAAGCAACCTTGCCCTGCTTGAGCGCGACAATGTGGGTCGCGTAACGTAGCGCAAGGTTTAGATCATGCAAAATGACGATAATTCCGCAGCCTTGTGTTTGGTTTAATTGCGCAAGCAGAGCCATTAACTGATATTGGTGCTGCACATCTAACGCCGAGGTTGGCTCATCTAAAATCAGCACTGGAGACTGCTGCGCCAACAGCATCGCCACCCAAGCGCGTTGCCTTTCACCGCCAGACAATTCATCTGCCAAGGTATAGGCAAATTCAGTGACGCCGGTTTGGGCGATCGCTTGATCGATGATCACTTCATCCTGATTTTGCCAGCGACCAAAAGGACCACGCCACGGAAAACGCCCAAGGCGCACTAACTCTCGTACCGTTAACCCCGCTGAAGTTGGCAATTTTTGTGGCAAAAACGCCACCGCTTTAGCCAGCGCTCTGGCGCTGAGCTCGGCAATCGGCTGCTGGTTAAGTAACACGTCGCCACGGTCAGGTGCTTGCTGACCAGAAATCAAACTCACCAGCGTGGATTTACCAGAGCCATTATGGCCGAGTACCACAGTTAACTCTGTGGTGGGAATATTCAGTGATTCAATGGATAAAATGCTTCGTCCACCGCGTACCACTTGAACATTTGATAAGGTAAACATCACTCTCCCCCAAAAATCGAACCACCTAAAACACACATCCCCGCCGGCGCGGGAATGTTCAAAAACCGTCAAACTCACCTTCAGCGAAGGTGAGTTCATGCTGACTTACCAGCGGTAATTCACGCTTGCCACCATACGACGTGATTCGCCGTAATAGCAGGTTCCGAAATCACAACCAGCAAAGGACTCGTCATCCAAAATATTATTGAGGTTAACCTGCACATCCCACTGTGTATTGATGGCGTAGCTTGCCATTGCATCCCACAGCATATAAGCAGGCACCTTTTTATCGAGCGAGGCATCCACAGACGTTCCGGTATAACGCACGCCAGAGCCCAACGTCAGCCCCTCAATCCCAAGGCCTGCAAAATCATAGCTCGCCCAACCTGTCGCTAAGTGGCGCGGAATCATCGACTTACGCTTCTGGCTCGTTCCTTCACCCGTATGAGCATCGAGATAGGTGTAGCTAGCATTCAGCATCAGATTTTCTGTCACAGCCATGCGAGCTTCCATTTCGAACCCTTGCGTATTGGTTTTTGTGCCCGATTGACTGGTGGTTAACGCGCCATTGCTGCCGACGGTAGAGGCGGTTGCGTTTTTCTGGTCGATATCAAACCACGCCAGATTGACATAGCCATCGAGCCAGCTTGGCATGTATTTCACACCCACCTCGGTTTGGTTGCTCTCAACGGGTTTGTAGAGTTTGTTGGTGGTGAAATCTAAGCTGCTGATCACATAGAAAGATTCCGAGTAGCTCACATAAGGTGACAAACCATTATCGGCTAAATAGATCAAACCGCTGTTTAATGACAGTTGGCCATCATCAAGCTCATCTTTATTCAAACCTTTACTTTCAACATCAATTTTGTCGTAGCGGCCACCTAAATTCAGAACCCATTTCTGTTGCCACTTCGTTTGATATTGCGCGTACACACCCAGTTGCTGTTTGACAATCTCATTGTCATACAAGCTGCTTGAGAGATCAGGCACATTGCCGTAGGTCGGATTAAGGCTGTTGATCACGCCCACCTGTGAACCAGTGCCATTACCCAGCCATTTATTTTGGTGATACTGAATGTCAAACCCGGTCAGTAAGCGGTGCTCAAATTGGCTACTTTGCCATTGTGCTTGGGCGTTGTTATCTAAGGTTACGCTGTGTGCATCGCCATCATTGATCAAGGTATAACGTGCCAATGTGTATGGGTCGCTGTCTTGCCAAGCATTTTGATAGGCCGAAGAGCTTCGTAGGTACAGATCAACATAGGCGTAGTTGAAGTTTTGCTTGAGGCTCCAAGTGTCGTTCAGTTGATGAGAGAGTTGGTAGCCGAACGACAGTTGTGTTTTATCGAAATCATCGTGATCCGGCTCGCCAAAGTTGCGGTTAGGCGCAATCGTCTCACCATTGGGCAGCGCCACTAATGTGCCATCGCTTGGGAAGAAACCGTTTTGTGGCACGCCGTTATCTTTCAAGAAAGTGGCCATCAGCGTTAGAGTGGTTTGATCTGATAAATCGATAGCGTAGCTTGGCGCAACATAAACGCGCTGGCTCTCAATGCCATCCAGTTCACCCTCTTTTTGATTAACCATCGCCACGAGGCGGTAGCGCTGGCTGCCATCTTGGTTGGCCCAATCGGCAATATCGACACCCAACTGCTGGTAATTTTTATTCCCCACAGACAGAGATACGGAATGCTGCGCGCCATCAGCCGGCTTTTTCTGCACCACGTTGGCAATACCGCCCGGCATGGACTCACCATACAGCACAGAAGATGGGCCCTTCACCAATTCAACTCGCTCTAAACCAAAGGGTTCAACCGTCCAAGCAAAGAAACCTTCTTTATAAAGACGGTTACCATCGAGATAGACACTCGGCTCAAAACCACGCACAAACATCCACTCGGCGTCGTTATCCGCGCCATAAGGTGAGGTGTACCCCGGCGTATAGCGCAATGCTTCATCCAGTTTTTGTACGTTATGCTGGTCCAGTTCATCACGTTCAATGACAGTGACCGACTTTGCGGTTTCTTGTGTCGGGGTATCGACTTTCAATGCCGATGCCGTTACCACGATCGTGTCTAAAACTGGTGGCGGTGTTTGCTCAGCTTGTGCCGTAGCCGAAACCATGAACAGACAAGGTAATGCGCTGATTTTTAATATGTTGTGAATTGCTGTCCCCAGCAAGCTTGGGCGAATGAGATCCATTAAAGGATACCTCCTGCTTTAATTAGTTTGAGAAACGTTTTTATTATCATTATTATTGCCCGTCATTTTACTGATAAATTCAATATTTAACAGATAAAAATAAGAATGAATCTCACTCGCACATCACCATAAGTTGATCACCTATGTTTCAATGGTTTGAAAATCTCACGACGGCGTTTCCTAAAGAAGAGCCGCAACAACCGCCTAACTCCTTATTAGCCTTCTGCCGTCATTACACGCGAGGTTTTGAAGTACCGTTATTGGTCATGTCACTGCTCAGTGCTTGTGTGGCAATTGCCGAAGTCACCCTCATTCGCTATATGGGTGAATTGGTTGATATGCTTGGCAGCCAACAACGTGCCACATTCTGGGCTGATCAAAGTGACCGCTTGTGGGTAATGGCCGCGCTGGTGGTGGTCATTATGCCGCTGCTGGCTTTCTTCCACTCCATGATCATGCACCAAACGCTACTGGGTAATTACCCGATGTCGATACGTTGGATGATCCACCGCTACTTACTCAAACAGAGCGTCAGTTTTTTCCAACGCGATTTCGCGGGGCGGATCGCCACCAAAGTGATGCAAAGCTCCCTCGCCGTGCGAGAAACAGTGATGAAACTGGTCGATGTACTGGTTTACATCGCGGTCTACTTCGTCTCGATGATTTGGATGATGGGCGAATCTGACCGCATCTTGATGATCCCGATTCTGATTTGGCTCGTGGCCTACATCATCATTCAATTGTATTTCATTCCCAAGATGAAAAAAGTGGCGACCGATCAAGCCGATGCTCGCTCAACTATGACGGGCAGCATAGTCGACAGTTACACCAACATTGCCACCGTGAAACTGTTTTCCCATTCACAGCGAGAAATGCAGTACGCCAAAAGCAGCATGAAACGGTTTTTGAACACCGTGTACCAACAGATGCGCATGGTGACGTGCCTGTTATGGAGTGTTGACGCCATCAACTATTTACTGCTGTTTTCTATCGCCGCTTTATCAATCAATTTGTGGCTCGATGCCTCAGTGACTGTCGGTGTCATTGCGATTGCGATTAGCATTGCGCTGCGCGTACAAGGCATGTCGAAATGGATCATGTGGGAAGTAAGCGCACTATTTGAAAATATCGGTACTGTGGTGGATGGAATGAATACCTTGTCGCAACCAGTGACCATAACGGATGTAGCCAATGCGCCGCCGCTGCAAGTAACGCAAGGGCAAATCAGCTTCCATAACGTTCACTTTCACTATGGACAAGAAAACACTGTGTTCGAAGCGCTTAACTTTGAGTTAAAAGCGGGCGAAAAAGTGGGGTTAGTGGGTCGTTCGGGCGCGGGAAAATCCACACTGGTTAACTTGCTGCTGCGATTTTACGATTTGAATGGCGGCAAAATCTGCATTGATGGGCAAGATATTTCGCAGGTCAGCCAAGATTCACTGCGCCAACACATTGGTATGATCACGCAAGATACTTCTCTGTTGCACCGCTCAATCCGCGACAACATTCTGTATGGCAACCCAGATGCCGGGGAAGAGGCGCTGATAGAAGCAAGCCGTCAAGCGCATGCCCATGATTTTATCGCGCAGTTGCAGGATGAGAATGGCAACCTTGGCTACGATGTTCAAGTGGGAGAACGCGGTGTCAAACTCTCTGGCGGCCAACGCCAACGCATTGCGATTGCCAGAGTGCTATTAAAAAATGCGCCGATTCTGATCATGGATGAAGCCACCTCGGCCCTAGATTCAGAAGTAGAAGCGGCTATTCAAGAAAATTTTGAAACGCTGATGGAAAACAAAACCGTGATCGCCATTGCGCACCGTTTATCAACCATTGCCGCCATGGATCGCTTAATCGTGCTGGATGAAGGACGAATCATTGAACAAGGATCACACCAAGAGTTGCTGCAACAACAAGGCGTTTATGCTCAGCTATGGGCGCATCAAACGGGTGGTTTTATAGGCGAACTTGCGTAGTGGATGCTCTTTAGGCCAAAGAAAAGGCCT
This sequence comes from Vibrio sp. V04_P4A5T148, assembly GCF_963875605.1. Classification (NCBI taxonomy): domain Bacteria; kingdom Pseudomonadati; phylum Pseudomonadota; class Gammaproteobacteria; order Vibrionales; family Vibrionaceae; genus Vibrio; species Vibrio sp. V04_P4A5T148. The sequence continues at coordinate 78,686 of NZ_CAWNMS010000113.1, read as the reverse complement.
TTAGACACATCCAACAGAGAAAGAAGATGTGCTAAAGGCCGCGCTATTTCACCCAATACCCTCACTTCTGAGTTTAGGTATTTTGCATACTATTTTGCATACATAGGGGGGTGGTGAATTAGCTTAAATCGACATCTTTGCAGCCAAAAAAGTAGGTCGCGAGAAAGCCAACAGTATAGGAGATTAAAAGACCGCCAACAAACACCATCATCCCAGCAAAAATTCCTTGCTCGGAAGTCATCAATGGAATGGCGACAATGCCTGACGGGCCAAACACCGTATTTAATCCTACTGGCAAACCAAGGTAAGAAACTAAGCCGACAAAGAAACCGCCCGCCGCCCCACCAATGCAAGCGGTGACAAACGGTTTAACCCGCGGCAAGGTCACGCCATAAATCAGTGGTTCGCCAATTCCCAAAATACCGGGAATGATCGCCCCTTTCACTTGCGTGCGCAGCAACGCATCCTTATTCGCTTTGAAATAGAGTGCCAGTGACGCTCCCACTTGGCCGCCGCCCGCCATCGCCAAAATAGGAAACAGAGAGTTAAACCCTTGTACATCCATCAGCGCAAAATAGACTGGCACAAATCCTTGGTGAATACCAAACACCACCGAAATTAAGAACAAACCCGACAGTAACGCCGCGCCCAACGGGTTATCATTGAGGTTCAAAAACAACCATGACATGCCTTTAAACAGCTCACCACCAATCGGCATGATCACCAAGAAAGTCACCGCGCCCATAATGAGTAACGTCACCACAGAGGTTAAGATCATATCCAAATCATCAGGCATGTATTGGCGCACTTTACGTTCTACTTGCGCGCCCAGAATAGAGGCCAATAGTACCCCGATGATGTTGCCGCGTGGGTCAATGGCGAAGCCAAAGAATTCACTCATACCCGAGTAGATACCCGTTGTCGCCTCTGGGTTATACCCCAGCACAAACAGCGAAGCTAAAATGGCACCATTAACACCCGAGCCACCGAAAGCTTGCTGCGCGTTATAACCAATTAAAATACTCAAGAAAGCAAATAGCCCTTTACCAAACACTTTCATATAAGTAATGAGATCGAGCATAAACTGGCTAGGCGATTGATCGATAACGAACATTTGCTCCAGCAAAGTGGCAAAACCAAGCAACAAGCCCGCAGCAATGAAACCGGGGATCAGCGGCGTAAAAATGGTCGCAAATTTGCTTAAAAAACGTTGTACGCCGCTGGTCTGCTTGCTCTTCATCTGCTTTTTCTGCTCAGCAGCAATCGCGGATAGATCGGCAGTTATGGCCACATCCATCTCAGCACCGTCACCGTTGGCGATCATCTCATTCATCATATCGGCCGCCGTTTGCGCTTTGCCCGGGCCTAAAATGATCTGCAGTTGTTGGTCACTCTCCACCACGCCCATTACGCCGGGAAGGGTTTTCAGCAGAGCCTGATCGGCCAATGCCGTATTATTTAATGTTAAACGTAAGCGCGTCATGCAGTTACCACACTTACCGATATTGCCACTACCACCGACTGCACTAAGCAGCTTGGCGATCATATTTGAGGTTATTTTTGCCATTGGGACATCCTTGGATAGATCCAGTCGGGTTATTGATCATTCAGTGCCGCGCGAATAAAACCATTATGCTTGGCCAGTTTTTGCGTCGCTTGCTCGGCGCTTAGCCCCGCAAGAATCATTACAATGGCGGTTTTACAGTGACGATGGCAGGCGCTCAGTGCTTGTTCTGCTTCCTCTTTGCTGCAACCTGTCGCTTCGACCACAATGTTATTTTGGCGCTGAATCAACTTAGCATTGGTTGCCTCGACATCGACCATGAGGTTGCCAAACACTTTACCGCAACGAATCATCGCGCCGCTGGTTAACATGTTAAGCACCAGTTTTTGCGCCGTGCCCGCTTTCATACGTGAAGAGCCCGTGACTACTTCCGCGCCCACCACAGGCACAATGGCAATGTCAGCCGCGTGCTGCATCGCGCAATCTGGGTTGCACACTACTGCCACAACCGTTGCACCCAGTGATTTAGCGTAAGCCATACCGCCTAGCGCATAGGGTGTGCGACCACTGGCGGCGATACCCACCACCACATCGTTGCGGGTCAAATTAATATTTTTCAGATCGCTTTGCCCAAGCTCAACATTGTCTTCGGCATTTTCAACCGCTTTAAGAATCGCTGGGTGTCCGCCCGCAATAAGCCCAACCACTTGTTTAGGATCAGAGCCGTAGGTGGGTGGGCACTCGCTAGCATCTAAAATCCCCAAGCGACCGGAGGTTCCCGCTCCCATGTAGATCAAACGTCCACTCGCTTGAAATGCCAAGGTAATGGCATCCACCGCTTGCGCTATCTGCGGTAAGGTTTTTTCAACCGCCAACGCGACCAGTTGATCTTCATGGTTAATGACTTGCAACATCTCTAAGGTGGAAAGGGTGTCAATGTCAGCACTGGCAGGGTTGCGGCTTTCGGTAACCAACTGGGTTAGGTCTAGGTTCATCGTCTATTTCTCGGTTTGAATTCGGAACTGAGGGCGATTCTATGGAATAAAATATTCCATTTTAGTGACAAAAATCACAACAAAGGTTATTCTTTGACCAGTAATTACATGGAATAATGGCCTACAATGCACCGATATCTTTTAAGCCCCTGAACAAAAGGCTAGTTAATACAAGCAACTACACTAATTTTCGTTATTTTAAATTTGGAATAATTTATTCTAAATAATACAAGGATCGCGCATGTCTGTGATGCATAAAATCGTCAGCCGCCGCACTCAACTCTCTCGCAGTGAATTACAAATCGCCGATTGGATCATCGCTCATCCAGAAAAAGCCGCGCTCGCCACCAGCCAAGTACTGGCCGAACACGCAAAAGTCAGCCAATCGAGCATTGTCAAATTTACCCAGAAAATTGGCTTTAGGGGCTACAGTGAGTTTAAGTTAGCGCTGGCCGAAGAGCTTGGCCGTAAATTGGCGTTTCAGACCACGCCACTGCACAGCAATATTCTGGCTGACGACCCACTGGCGGTGATCGCACAAAAATTGGTGCAAGCGAAAACAGAGGCGATGTTTCACACCACCAACGCGCTTTCATTTCCCCATTTCAACCAAGCGGTACAGTGGATAAACCTCGCCAACCGCGTGCAAATTATCGGTATCGGCGGCTCTGCGCTCACCGCAAAAGATTTGGCTTTTAAGCTCCTGAAATTAGGCATCACCGCGCTCACAGAACAAGATAGCCACGTACAAATCGCCACCGCACGCACGCTGGGTGCGCAAGATGTTCAAATTGTGATTTCATTTTCAGGAGAGAGAAAAGAGATTTTGATTGCCGCCGAAGCGGCCAAGCAGCAAGGAGCAAGCGTTATCGCGCTCACCTCTCCGAAGAAAAATCGATTACGTGAATTAGCCGATCTCTCTTTTGATACGATTGCCGATGAAAGTGAACATCGCAGCTCATCCATCGCCTCTCGCACCGCGCAGAACGTTCTAACCGACCTGTTGTTTATTACTCTTGTACAGCAAAGAGACGAGTCGGCGCGTCAATTGATCCAAGACATTTCATCTGATATTCGTCAAATCTTTTAACGGAACTAATCGCTCTCTTCAATGCAGTGCATGCGATGAAAAACGCGATGAATGATCGGTGCAAATAGGGTAGCCAATGAAACGAAAAAGACCGTTTCGATAAATAAGCTGTAAAAGGCTAAAAAGAGATGCAAGCTCGGCGCAAGATGCAGATTGATTATCGGGTAGGGAAGCTCGAGGCCACTGACCATCGAAAGCGCATTCAACCACGCTTGCGCCGCTGGGAGATCAGCTAGGTAGACAAAACCCACCACTCCGGGAATGAGGCCAGTCAACAGCAGTAACGCAGCGATCGCCGCATAGCGTAAGCAGCGCCATGTAAAACGCTCAACGGAGATAACTTCTTGATGAATCGACTCAAATTTCACGCCAGCCTCCTTGATGTTTGCCTAATCATAAGCAATGGCGGCTTAATAATGAAGGACCAAAAGGCGGATATGCAGAGTTGATCTACACGCTTAGAAACCTCGCGCTAATAATTGCGCGAGAAACGCCAGCTCTTCTTGGCTCTCTTTGATGGCAAGTGCTTCAAGCCAAACCGACTCGCTGTAATGCTCGGCTTTGAGAAAAAGTAAGCAACCTTCAAAATCAATCAACCATGAGTGAATGTCCGTATCCCACTGTTTTTCTATCACTGTAGCCGAAAGCTGCTTGACCAAACGCTCGCCTAGTGCAGGAAAAGTATCGACATCAAAACGCGGTGTACTCAAGACGAGTCGCCCTTCATCTTGTAAATTGTGTGCTAAACCGAACTCAGCCATGGTGGGTTAAGTGCTCCTGAATCAGGTCTAAAAATGGGTCGGCGTACTTTTCAAGCTTGCGTTGCCCAACGCCGTTAACGGCCAACATTTCTCCGTACGAAGTGGGCAATATTTCCGCCATATCAATTAAGGTCGCATCGCTAAAGACCACGTAAGGCGGCAGGCCATCTTCATCAGCAATCGATTTACGCAATTTACGCAATTTGGCAAACAGTGGTTTGTCGTAGTTTTTGTTGGATAACTTATCTGATTTCGCCGCACGAGCGGCTGTGTCTAAGCGTGGAATAGCTAACTCTAATGGCATTTCTCCACGCAACAGCGGCCGCGCCTCTTCCGTCAACTGCAAGGTCGAATTGCGAGTAATGTTTTGCTGCAACAACCCTTTATGGATCAACTGACGGAAAATACTCACCCAATAATCATGGCTATGATCGCGACCAATGCCGTAAGTCGTGAGCTTGTCGTGGCCATTTTCACGAATACGGATATTTTGCATACCGCGCATCACTTCCACCACATAACCAATACCGAAACTTTGGTTGACGCGATAAACGCACGATAATGCTTTTTGCGCCTCTTGCGTGGCATCGAAATGCTTGGGGGGATCAAGGCAGATATCGCAGTTGCCGCAAGGTTTGTCTCGATATTCACCAAAATAATTGAGCAACACTTGGCGGCGGCAAGTTTGTGCTTCAGCAAAAGCGCTCATCGCGCCCAACTTATGGCTTTCCACCTGCTTTTGTGGCCCTTCCGGCTTCTCATCTAACATTCGACGCAGCCAACTGATGTCGGCCGGATCATAGAGCATCATCGCTTCAGCTGGCAAACCGTCTCGCCCTGCGCGCCCGGTCTCTTGATAGTAAGATTCGATGTTGCGCGGAATATCAAAATGCACCACAAAACGCACGTTGGGTTTATTAATCCCCATTCCAAATGCGACGGTAGCAACCACTATCTGAATGTCATCACGCTGAAATGCTTCTTGCACATAAGCGCGCTCATCGGCGTCCATACCCGCATGGTAACTGGCCGCTCGTAAATGGTTGTTGCACAGTTTCTCTGTCAGCATTTCTACTTTTTTGCGACTGCCACAGTAAATGATGCCGCAATGTCCTCTTTGCGTATCAAGATAGCGGATCACCTGTGAAACCGGTTTGTGCTTTTCGACCAAGGTATAGCGGATATTAGGACGATCAAAGCTGCCCAGATAGACGTGCGGTTCTTGCAACTGCAAACGGTGCAAAATATCCACGCGCGTGGCGTCATCGGCCGTTGCCGTCAGTGCCATAAAAGGCACGTGTGAAAAATGCTGTTTAAGTTGGCCTAACGCCGCATACTCAGGGCGAAAATCGTGCCCCCATTGAGAAATACAGTGTGCTTCATCCACGGCAATCATCGCCAATGGCAACTGCTGCAAGCGTTCGATGAAATCGGGCATCAAAACGCGCTCAGGCGACGCGTAAATCAGCTTCAGTTGCCCCGCATTCATCCGGTTATACACCGACATCAGCATCTCACGTGACATACTTGAATTAATACACTCAGCCGCGACACCGTTGGCTTTGAGCTGATCCACTTGGTCTTTCATCAATGAAATGAGCGGCGAGATGACTAAAGTGATGCCCTCTTTGACTAACGCAGGGATCTGATAACAGAGCGATTTTCCTCCACCCGTTGGCATGATAACTAAGCTATCTTGCCCCGCTAACGAAGCGTCAATCACCTCTTGCTGACCGACACGAAACGACTGATAACCGAACACAGTCTGTAAAATACTGTGCGGTGTCTCAGGTTGAGGATCGGTTTGTTGAGCCATTAACGTTGCGGTCATGAAATTTCCAAGGATGAACAAAAGGGGTAGAGCAACCGCTATACCGCAAAGCGTCTTATTGTAGTGGGGTTCGATGGTGAATAAAACCGCAAAATGTAGCGGTAAAGCGAATCACTTGATTCTCGGCCATTATTCGCCACTCAAACTCCCGACTAGGCGGTTGATTAACAAAGCTGCAACTTACTTGAGGAACAGTATATACTGTCGAATCGTTTCGCTGGCTCAGCACTTCACTCCTTTGAGAATTCATCATGACCGCAGAAGAACAACAACGCTCCAGACAAGGCGTTTTACTCGCTATTGGTGCTTACACTATGTGGGGCATCGCACCGATCTATTTTAAAGCAATCAACAATGTTCCTGCACTTGAGATCCTCACTCATCGCGTAGTGTGGTCGTTTTTCTTGTTAGCAGCATTGCTTCATTTTGGCCGCAACTGGCGTAGTGTACGCAGTGTGATTACTCATAAATCAAAGATGATCTATCTAATGACCACTGCTTGTCTGGTTGCGGTGAACTGGTTAATTTTCATCTGGGCGATCAATGCTAATCATATGTTAGATGCCAGTTTAGGCTATTACATTAACCCACTGCTCAATGTGGTGCTCGGCATGCTTTTTCTTGGTGAGCGATTACGCAAACTGCAGTGGGTCGCGGTAGCGCTAGCCACCATTGGTGTGGCCATTCAGTTAATTGTGTTTGGTTCGATTCCTGTGGTCGCCATCGCTTTGGCGACCACTTTTGGCTTGTATGGCTTACTGCGTAAAAAAGTGGCGGTTGATGCCCAAACAGGTTTGTTTATCGAAACCTTGGTAATGTTACCCGCGGCGTTGATTTATCTGTTGTTTATCGCCAGCTCGCCAACTTCAGATATGGCGCTCAATCCGCTTAACCTCAACCTACTGCTGATCGCAGCTGGCATCATCACGACCTTGCCTTTGCTTTGTTTCACAGGAGCAGCAACGCGTTTAAAACTTTCAACGCTGGGTTTCTTCCAATACATCGGCCCAAGCTTGATGTTTTTGCTCGCGGTCTTGGTTTACGGTGAAGCCTTCTCTAGTGATAAAGCCATTACTTTTGCCTTTATTTGGGCTGCATTGTTGCTGTTCAGTTTTGATGGTTTAAAAACAGGCCGAACCGCGCGACGCGCTCAGAGGGCATCCGTTTAATTAGGATTGTTTATTCCCCTCGTTCGTCAAAGCGATCGAGGGCTCTGTGATCATTTTTTACAAGACAGTGGCGACATGGCTGGCTAAGCTTGCATTATTCAACCCTAAATTTTGGTCTCTATGGATAAAGTGAGCTACAGCCAAACGGCCTATCCTGCGATCGGTCTGATTGATGCAGACTATCGTCAGTTTGCGTTTGATCGCCACTACCATCTTGATATTCATATTGGCCTTATCACTCAAGGAACGCAGCGCTTCTACCACCAAGGCGCTTGGCATCAGGTACAACGGGGCGGCGTAGTTCTGATGTCGCCAGATGAGCTGCACGATGGGCAAGCGCACAATGGCTCTGGCTACCAAGTGCAAGTGTTTGCTATTGAACCTACTTGGCTACAGCAAACCTTAGAAGCCAAGCAGATTGAACAAGTGCTGGGTTTTGAGCAGTTAATAGTCGATGACGCGCCACTTTTTTGCTCACTGCTGCAACTTCATCACACCATGAAGCAGGATAAGCTCAGTCAACTCGCTAAAGATTGCTTACCCTACCAAGGGTTCACACCTTTGCTTGAACGCTATAGCCACTTGAAACTGCCGGAGGTTAAACCGCTCGGCCAGCGCAACCTCGCCACGCTGAAAGAGTGGGTACTCAGTCAACTCGACCAACCAATCCGCCTTGAACAACTCGCTCAGCTTTGCCAGCTTTCACCCACTCAGTTTCAGCGCCATTTCAAGGCGCAAACGGGCATCACACCTTATGCGTGGTTATTGCGTTTACGTTTAGAGCAAGCGATGAAATTGTTGAAAACCGGCACCTCTAGCACTGAAGTCGCCTATCAAGTCGGTTTTTATGATCAAGCCCATTTCAGTAAGGCGTTCAAAGCAACCTTTGGCCTGCCACCCTCCGCCATCAATCGCACACTTTACTAACCAAACTGTCAGAAATTTACAAGGCAAGCACGTTTTCTCCACGCATACTCACCGTAAAACATGAGGAGAATACATGAACGAACTTTCCATATTGGCCACATTGGCTGGCGTACATTTTATGGCATTATTAAGCCCCGGCCCAGATGTGGCACTGGTGGTACAAAATGCCACCCGTTACGGTCGCAGAACCGGAGTTTTTATTGCGCTAGGGTTATCATGTGGCATTGTCATTCACTCATTGCTTAGCCTCACAGGGATAAGCTATTTGGTGCATCAACAACCCGCACTGTTTGCGATGGTGCAACTGGCCGGCGGGGGGTATTTATTCTATTTAGGCTTGGGCGCACTCAAATCCATCTACACCACCTGGCGATCGCCACAAGCTGTCGGAGTCAACAATGAGCGCTACAAGCTGATCGAAAATCAACGCCAAGCCTTTTCCCGCGGTTTTATCACCAATATTTTTAATCCAAAAGCTTTGGTCTTTTTTATCAGCTTAATGTCGAGTTTAGTGCCTGTGGGGATGTCCTTTTCAGGTAAAGGTATCGCCTTGCTGATTCTTTGGGGGCTCTCTTTTATGTGGTTCTCAACCTTGGCGTGGATGCTCTCCACCGCCCGCCTACAAAAACGTTTGCAATCACTCACTGTGTATATTGATGCGGTATGTGGCATCATTTTTACGCTCATCGGTGGACTTATTTTATTGCAAGCGCTGCTTAGCCTTAGCCATTGATGCAGCGATTCGCGCCCATTTTTGTGCGAGATCTCTTACAAAGGAGTGAGCAAATATCGCTTTTTGAGTAGGAAAATCAACACTAAAAAACTTAACTAATTGATTTTAAATAAAATAATAACCAACTAGAGAAACCCTTTGCGAAAAAAGCGTTTCTCTAGCATTGCCGATAAATTAGAGATGGGTAATATGAACCTTGTCGGAAGGATTCTGACACGGAACAGGAAAGCACCACGGATTGGTCATCTTCAGGATGAAGAGACGACTGCTCAGGATGAATGGTCGGCACGGAAAGCAAATTGGACATTGAATGGACGCAATAGTAGCTAGGATGGTTACTACTAAGGAAAGACGATGGACACCTCTGGACGAGGCAAGGACTGAACATCAGGATGATGTAAAGGACACCGCTCAAGGAACAAGTGAAGCGCGCTAACGTGGATGGTTAGCAGACTAGGAAGTCACCAAGGACACCGCTAGGAAGGCGAAGAACGGATTAAGCTGACGGAATTCAGCCACTATCATGGATTTGATGCATGGAGCACTTTCGTAGCTGGATTGCTGCAAGTAAGACTATAACCCCGCAGGGCGCAAGCCCTCGGGGTTTTTCTTTTGGATCGGATAAGTAGATGAGTTATCCAGCTTTCATATCTTGAACGGCTAGGTTAGGTATTTGGTTTAAACAACGCCATAAACACCCCTCCCTGCCTCCCCCTCAAAGGAGAGGAGAACAATCCAACCATCTCAGCAAAGAAAAGTACCCTTTCTTCGTACAAGGAAGATCATAGTTTCTCTAGCTTGGCATAAGCAGTCACTAGCCATTTAATGCCTTCACCGTTAAAAGCGACTTGCACTCGACTTTGCGGGCCACTACCTTCGAAATTAATGATGGTGCCTTCACCAAAAATAGGGTGTTTCACGCGTGCGCCCAAGCTAAAGCCTGTCTCGTTAAAGTTCTCTTTGACCGCTGTTTGACTAAAACGCCCGGCACTGCTTGGTCGGCTCACTTGCGCTTTCATGCGCACTTCATCAAGGCAGTTTTCTGGCAGCTCACGGATAAAGCGTGACGGCTTATGGTATTTATCCTGACCGTATAAACGGCGAATTTCAGCGTAAGTAATGTAGAGCTTTTGCATGGCGCGCGTCATTCCGACGTAACACAAACGGCGCTCCTCTTCCAATCGCCCCGCTTCTTCGGCCGACATTTGGCTAGGGAACATGCCCTCTTCAACGCCAACCATAAACACCAACGGGAACTCTAACCCTTTCGCGCTGTGCAGTGTCATTAACTGTACGGCATCATCAAACTCGTCAGCCTGCCCTTCGCCCGCTTCCAGCGCTGCGTGGGTTAAAAAGGCCGTCAACATGCTCATCTCATCCGCTTCTTCTGGCTTTTCAAATTGGCGTGTTGCGGTGACTAGTTCTTCCAAGTTTTCAATTCTGGCTTTGGACTTTTCACCCTTTTCAAGCTGATACATCTCAAACAAGCCAGAGGTTTTGATTACATGGTCGGTTTGACTGTGTAACGGCATCTCAGCGCTATCATCTTCAAGGGCATTGACCAGCTCAATAAACCGGCTTAATGCGCTTGCCGCACGTCCTGTGAGCACTTTTTCTTCCAACAACACAAGGCTCGCTTGCCACAAGGTACAGCCGCGATCTCGCGCCGCAAAACGGATGGTTTCCAGCGTTTTATCACCCAAGCCACGCGGTGGCGTATTTACGACTCGCTCAAAGGCAGAATCATCATTGCGGTTAGACATCAAACGCAAGTAACTTAACGCATCTTTGATCTCTTGGCGCTCGAAGAAGCGCATGCCGCCGTAGATACGGTAGGGCAAGCCCGCTTGAATCAAGGCTTCTTCCAAAACACGAGATTGGGCATTGTTGCGATAAAGCATCGCACAATCCTCTAATCCGCCACCTTTATCTCGCCACTCTTTGATTTTATTGACAGTAAAACGCGCCTCATCAAGATCGTTGTAGGCCGAATAGATAGAAATTGGCTCGCCTTCGCTGCCATCGGTCCAGAGCTCTTTACCCATTCGCTCGGTGTTGTTCGCGATCAGTGCGTTCGAGGCTTGCAAAATGGTTTTAGTTGAACGGTAGTTTTGCTCTAAACGAATGGTATTAACGCTCGGAAATTCCTGCGTGAATTTTTCGAGATTTTCAATTTTGGCACCACGCCAGCCATAAATGGACTGATCATCATCACCGACGATCATCACGTGGCAATCGCGCCCAGCCATCATGCGCAGCCACGCGTATTGGATGTTATTGGTGTCTTGAAATTCGTCGACCAAGATGTGTTTAAAGCGCGCTTGATAATGTTCACGAATGTGCTGCTTATCACGCAACATCTCGTGGCAACGCAGCAAAATTTCGGCAAAATCAACCAAACCTGCGCGATCGCACGCCTCTTGGTACGCGGAATAAAGCCGCAAATAGGTTTGAGTCACGGGATCGCGGTACGCATCGATGTGCTTCGGACGAAGACCTTCATCTTTTTTACCGTTAATCCACCAGCACACTTGGCGCGTTGGCCACTGCTTCTCATCTAGGTTTTGTGCTTTGATTAAGCGACGCAGCAAACGCAGTTGATCTTCAGAATCGAGGATCTGAAAATCCTCAGGCAGGCGAGCGTCAAGATAGTGAGCGCGTAAAATACGGTGGCAAATACCGTGGAAGGTACCATTCCACATGCCCGATGCACTGCCCATCATCAACTCTTCAATTCGGCCACGCATTTCCGCCGCCGCTTTGTTGGTAAAAGTCACCGACATGACTGAAAAAGGCGAGGCGTTTTCAACCGAGATAAGCCAAGCAATGCGATGCACCAATACTCGGGTTTTACCACTCCCCGCTCCGGCAAGCACCAGCAAGTTTTCTAAAGACGCGGCAACCGCTTCGCGCTGTTTATCGTTGAGACCGTCGAGTAAGAGAGAAGGATCCATCATGGCTAAGCTACTGGTTATTTATACATAATTGCCCAGATTATAACCTCAAATCGCGGCAAGATGCTCGTCTCTATCACATTTTTCTGGGTATTCAAAAATGAAAAGCCCACCGCAAAGGTGGGCTAATTCGAGCTTCATCGCATTTTAAGCGCGTGACTACGCGGCGATCCCCGCATGACGCAGCAACGCATCAATTTGCGGCTCGCGGCCTCTAAAGCGTTTAAATAACTCCATCGGCTCTTCACTACCACCCATTTCAAGGATGTTATTCAAGAAACTTTGCCCAGTCTGTGGGTTAAAAATCCCCTCTTCCTCAAAGCGAGAAAACGCATCCGCCGAAAGCACTTCTGCCCATAAGTAGCTGTAGTAACCTGCGCTGTAACCGCCAGCAAAGATGTGGCTAAAGCTGTGTGAGAAACGGTTCCATTCAAGGCTTGGTAACACGGCCACTTTCTTTTTCACTTGGGCGAGAGTTTCCAACACTTGCGGGCCTACTTCGGGATCGTAAGTGGTGTGCAAGGTGAAATCGAACAAACCAAATTCAAGTTGGCGCAAAATAAACATCGCTGACTGGAAGTTTTTCGCCGCGAGCATTTTATCGAGCATTTCTTTCGGTAGCGGTTCACCCGTTTCGTAATGACCTGAAATAAACGCTAACGCCTCTTCTTCCCAGCACCAATTTTCAAGGAACTGACTTGGCAGTTCAACCGCATCCCACGGTACACCGTTGATGCCAGATACCGCACCCACTTCAACTTGAGTCAACATGTGGTGGATCCCGTGTCCAAACTCATGGAACAAAGTGACCACTTCATCATGAGTAAATAACGCAGGTTTATCACCGATTGGGCGATTAAAGTTACAGGTCAAATAAGCCACTGGGGTTTGTAGCTCGCCATTTTGAGTGATACGGCGGCCACGGCAATCATCCATCCACGCGCCACCACGCTTATGTTCGCGCGCATACAGGTCGAGATAGAAGCTGCCCCGCAGTGATCCTTTCGCATCAAAAATATCGAAAAAACGCACCGATGGATGCCAAATATCAACCCCAGAGCGCTCTTTGACGCTCATGCCAAATACGCGGTTGAGCACTTCAAATAGGCCGCTCACCACTTTCGACTCTGGGAAATAAGGGCGCAGCTCTTCATCTGAAATATCAAACAAGTGCTGTTTCTGTTTTTCGCTGTAGTAAGCGATATCCCACAACTCTAGCGTGGTCACGCCAAACTCTTGCTGCGCAAATTGACGCAACTCTTCTACTTCACGCTCACCTTGCGGTTTCACTTTAGTGGCTAAATCATTTAAAAACCCTAACACTTGATCGGGCGTTTGCGCCATTTTAGTCGCCAGTGATTTTTCACTGTAGGTATTAAAGCCGAGCATACGGGCTATTTCATGACGCAGTTTGAGCTTCTCAGCGATGATTTCGCTGTTATCCCACTTGCCCGCATTTGGCCCGCGATCCGAGGCACGCGTGACATACGCTTCATAAAGCTCTTTGCGCAGAGCTTGGTTATCACAATAAGTCATCACTGGCAGATAAGAAGGAATGTCGAGCGTTAATAAATAACCATCAAGTTCTTTGGCTTGCGCCGCCGCTTGTGCAGCCGCTAATGCCGATTCTGGCATGCCCGCTAATTGATTAGCGTCGGTAATGTGCTTGGTCCAGCCCATCGTGGCATCCAGTACATTGTTAGAGAACTTAGAACCCAACTCAGATTGACGTTTACTGATCTCGCCGTACCGTTTTTGCTCTGCCAATGGCAAGCCGATACCCGATAGCTCAAAATCACGCAGTGCATCATTGATGGTTTTTTGCTGCGCTTGAGAGAGCGAGGAAAAAGTATCGCTGGCTTTCATGCTCTTATAGGCTTCAAACAGGCCTTTATGTTGCCCAACCCAAGTGCCGTATTCAGACAGCAGCGGCAAACAGCTTTCGTACGCATCACGCAGTTCATCGCTATTGAGCACTGAGTTAAGGTGGCTCACTGGCGACCAAATGCGGCTTAAGCGATCATCCACCTCTTCAATGGGTGCAATCAAGTTTTCCCACGTTGGGGTGCTATTGCCAGCAAGGCGTTTTTCAATTTCGGTGCGGCAATCTTCTATCGCTTTCTCAACCGCAGGCTTCACATGCTCTGGCTTAATGGCGGAAAACGGCGGTAAATCCGTGAAAGTGAGAAGTGGATTAGACATAAAACATTCCTTTTAAGTTAAGACGCGCCTGCACGTTGATGCATTTCTCTGCAACAGTCACTGATTGTTTCACGGCAACCGTCGATTTTGTTTATCTGAAATAGTAAATATAGGTAGGTTCAGCAATTTTCAATAGTGGCGTATAATCAGCCAATACGTTTGATTGATGAAACACACTCCATTTGGGGTGTTTTGAGAGCCTATTTTGCTAAGTTATCGCCACAGTTTTCACGCGGGCAACCACGCGGATGTATTAAAGCATATCGTACAAAGCCTTATCCTCAATGCATTACAGCAAAAAGAGAAGCCTTTTGTTTATCATGACACCCACTCTGGCGTGGGCCGTTATGACTTGACCCATGAATGGTCAGAAAAAACCGGTGAATATAAACAAGGGATTGCTCGTATTTGGCAACAAAATGTAACGCCACCCGCCATTCAAAGCTACCTTGAGGCAGTAAAAGCACTCAATGAAAGCGAAGAGTTACGCTACTACCCCGGCTCACCGCGCGTAGCGCGTGCTCATCTACGCGCGCAGGATCGTATGGTGCTCACTGAATTGCATCCGAGCGATTACCCTTTGCTCGAGCAAGAGTTCCACCGAGATCGTCAGGTATCGATTTACAAAGAAGATGGTTTCCAACGCTTAATCGGTAGCCTGCCACCGAAAGAGCGTCGCGGCTTAGTGTTGATCGATCCCCCTTACGAATTGGCCAAAGAGTACAGCGATGTCGTAAGAGCCATTGCCCAAAGTTATAAGCGCTGGGCGACGGGTATCTACGCCATTTGGTATCCCGTAGTGAATCGCGACACCATTGATGACTTGCTTGAAGGGCTGGCAAGCCTCGGTATTCGCAAAATCTTACAAATTGAATTGGGCGTGTCGCCAGACACCCATGAACGTGGCATGACCGCTTCAGGCATGATAGTGATTAACCCACCGTGGACACTGGAAGGGCAAATGCAGGAAATTTTACCGTTTCTTCAGCAAGCGATTGCCCCGGTAACCGGTCATTTTAAAGTCGAATGGGTTGTACCAGAATAAACTGACCCAATCTATCAAAGAAGTAGAGAACCTTTTTCGCCTTGCTATGGTTGCCAACACCGTACAAAACCAAGGTCAAATAGGATGAAAAAAGAATAATGGAGAAAGTAATGACAACGCATTTTGATTATATCTGTATCGGTGGTGGCTCTGGTGGTATCGCTTCAGCGAACCGCGCGGCAATGTATGGTGCGAAAGTCGCACTGATTGAAGCCAAAGACCTTGGCGGCACTTGTGTCAACGTCGGTTGTGTTCCGAAAAAAGTGATGTGGCATGGCGCGCAAATTGCTGAAGCAATGCACCTTTATGCCAAAGATTACGGCTTCGATGTCGATGTCAAAGGATTGGATTGGTCAAAACTGATTGAGAGCCGCCAAGCGTATATTGGCCGTATTCATCAATCATACGACCGCGTATTGGGCAATAATAAAGTGGAAGTGATCCGCGGTTTTGCACGCTTCGTTGATGCAAAAACCGTAGAAGTAAACGGGGAACACTACACGGCAGATCATATCCTGATTGCCGTTGGCGGACGCCCAACGATTCCGGCGATCCCAGGGGCACAATACGGCATTGATTCCAATGGTTTCTTTGACTTGACCGAACAGCCTAAACGCGTCGCGGTTGTGGGCGCAGGTTATATTGCGGTTGAAATCGCGGGCGTACTCAACGCACTCGGCACTGAAACGCACCTTTACGTGCGCAAAGAATCACCACTGCGCAGCTTTGATCCCATGATCATCGAAACACTCACTGAAGTCATGGCGGCGGAAGGCCCAACATTACATACTCATTCAGTGCCAAAAGAAGTGATCAAAGAAGCCGATGGCAGCCTGACTCTACACCTTGAAAATGGCCAAAGCCAAAACGTTGATACGCTCATTTGGGCAATTGGCCGCCACCCAGCAACCGATGCGATAAACCTAGCAGCAACGGGTGTGGCAACCAATGCACAAGGCTATATTAAGGTTGATGAGTACCAGCAAACCAACGTCGCGGGTATCTACTGTGTCGGCGATATCATGGAAGGCGGTATCGAGCTCACACCAGTAGCCGTCAAAGCAGGCCGTCAACTTTCAGAGCGCCTGTTTAATGGCAAAACCGATGCGAAGATGGATTACAAACTAGTCCCGACCGTGGTCTTTAGCCATCCGCCAATCGGCACAATTGGCCTCACCACGCAAGAAGCCCAAGCGCAATATGGCGAAGAGAATGTCAAAGTGTATACATCTAGCTTCACTGCCATGTACACCGCCGTCACCTCTCACCGTCAACCATGCAAAATGAAACTAGTATGCGCTGGCCCTGAAGAAACCGTTGTTGGCCTACACGGCATCGGTTTTGCGGTTGATGAAATGATTCAAGGCTTTGGCGTAGCCATGAAAATGGGCGCAACCAAGGCCGATTTTGATTCAGTTGTGGCAATACACCCAACGGGTAGTGAAGAGTTTGTTACCATGAGAAACTAAATATATTCTTTATCGTAAAATAGCAGCGAGTCATAAACCGCCTCGCTGCTGTTTAAATTACGAATAGATATATCGCAATGAAATATAAAAATAAAAAGTAATATTCCTCAATCTACTCTTTCTGAATTGGGGCTTCTAAGTTATAAGATTCGTATATCCTAGTAATCTCTCCGGAACGACGCATTTCAGTTAAAATATTCTCTAGCTGATCGATATACTGATAGTTCGCCGATCGTTTAGGCACACTAAAAAAACGACCATTTAGGTAAATGTTTTTATAACTTATTTTCTTTAATTTAGGGTCATTTTCAAAAAGATTAAGCCCATGCTGTTCAGAGGTGATAGCAAGATCGATTCGACTAGCTTCTAGCATATTAATAATTTGTTCTACGCTAGTGACAAAACTGATTTTTAATTTGTCTGTATTTTGGTTGAATTGGTCACTATAAAAACTGCCATTGAGTGCACCAATAACAAAACCTCGGCTGACAATTTCATCAAAACTATTTGCATCAATATCCGAGTTCGTCCGAGTAAAATAAAACACCTCTCTTTCACCATACCCCATTAATAATGGGTGAAGAAACTGTTCTCTCTCTTCATCCATAGAGTGCAGAGGAATAAGATCAACTCCACCCTGTGGAGCGACACCAATGGTTCTTGCCCAAGGAACTTTTGTCCAATGGACTTTATGCCCCAACTTAAGAATAACCTGATTAATCACATCACCACCAGGGCCTTTACACTCACCATTTTCAAAATAAAGATAGGGCTTTCTATCTCGGCAATGCCCCTCCCACGTAACATTCGCTAAAAGTGGGGCTGACATAAATAGGCTTAAGCAACCAATGATGAATATCCGTATAAACTTTATCATATCGCTTCCTTTAATTAATCAATTGATCCTAATGTTAAATACTTTTAGGAATAACTTAAATATAGTCACTAAGTGGCAATTTTGCTTATATCTCATGAATAACGGCTCATCAATATCATCTAAGAATATACCCAGTAGCAAAAATCATCCTGTCATAAAGATAACCTCAGAATATGCTCTTAAAGATGATTAAAATCCCACCAAAGTAATTTTCCCTTGGGCTAACGCCCCCATTTGGCAGGAAAAATCGACCCGTTTATCCGCTTCTTTGGCAAATAGGGTTTCGAGCTTTTCAAACGATTGAGGGATAAAACTGATATTTTTTAACTTCAAGCTTTTGCGGGTTTGATTATCAAGAAACGCTAATGCGGAAGCACTTAATATTTTCTGGCAAGTATCGAGAATATCCTTACTGACCATTTTGCTGTGTACCGCTTGTTGTAGCTGCTCTTTGGTAATGCTGGGGTTGCCTTTAGCAAAGACACAAACGGCGTATATATCAAGCAGTGCCACCGCGCGCGGCTTTTGCGTTTCGCCATCTTCATAGACTGCCATCAAACAAGGGATTTTACTCTCATCAAACGATTGGCGACGAATATTATTCAGCACGATATCAGCACCTACCGCTCTTTTTAGCAGCTTCTCTAGCTGCGAAAGCTTTGGTAAAGCCAACTCATCTTGCAGCTCAACCATTTCATCTAATTCAATGCAGCTCTCTTCCGCTCCTTGCACTAAAGGAAGCAACTTTTGGTGCAGTTCACCATCGTCAAACGGTTTCGATAACACAAACGACGCTCCAGCTTCAAGCGCCTGTTTGATTTGTTGCTCATCGGCCACCGTGGTAAGCATTGCCACTTTTATCCCGAGCTTACGTTTGGTTATCGCTTGTGTCAGCTCCAGCCCCGTCATGCCGGGCATATGCCAATCTGTTAAGACAATATCCGGCTGCCAACTGCCAATCAGCTTGAGTGCGGCCTTACCATTGTCTGCCTTTTGAATGGACAAACGTCGGTAGCCAAACGCCTCTAAGGCACGTCTGACTATTTCAAGTGTCGCTTTACTGTCATCAACAATGAGAATCTTCACAGCATATTTTTCTATGACCTAACTTGTTCAAAGTATAGGCACATTTTTTTACAACAACTAAACTTACCTGAAAATACAGCAACAAAAGTGGGTTTATGTGATGCCAATACAAGAGTTCCTCACCGAAAAGGTTTTATCGCTCTTAGCGATCGATCTCGGGCTTATTATCTTGTTGGCTTGGTTTTTTATCCTACTGCTGATCCTGCGTGAATTTAGGAAATTTGCGCATGGTTTTACTCGTAATAAAAGTGATAGCGATGAAGACACGCTTCATTTATGCCAACAATCCGTTGAAAATGCGTTGAACTACACCGCAGAGCATAGCTCGACTCTGAATGATTTAATCATCATTCAAAAAGCGCTCGAGCAACAGGTTTCTCTCATCAAAAATTCCTCTTCTCAGGGCATTAGCGCAGAAGATCAGGCTTCAATTGATGAACTCAATGAGAAATTGAGTAAATCGCATAAGTTGATCCGCAAACTGAAAGGCGATCTCGATAAAAGTGTGAAAGGGCTACGAGTGACTCGTAAAAAACTCTTTGCTCAAACTGATACCGTTGACAGTTTGAAAGAAGAAAAAGCCACCATCGAAAAAGAGTTTGAACAGTTAGAAGCGGAATACATTAAGATCAGTAAAGCAGGTGATTTCTACGAAATGGCAAAAAATTATCAAGCCGAGAAAAAAGAACTACTAGAGACCATTGAGAAATACAAAGAGCAAGCCAAACAAGGTGGCACTTCTGTCGATGTCGAAGCGATGAAAAAACAGTTGTATCACATCAGTAAAGAAAAAGATTTTATCGAACAACGCTATCTACAATTACTCGAAGAGGGAAAGAAAGAGTAGCGCTGCCGCCATTTCTGACGGCAAACTGAGACACTTATTTAACGCAAATCACATTGAGTAATGAGGAACCTTTCAGTTGGCTGACTTTGCCGTTGGTAAAAAACCCTTTTTGCGACCATCCCCAATAAGGTAAGTGCATTGGCCATTGGTTACTGTCCATCTGTTTTGAATCCAAAAGGCGTTGCCACTCTTCTTCCGTGACCAAGCGCATCGCCATTTGTTGGCAGGTTTTTTCTGCCACCTCATAGTTTAGGCGGCTCCATGGTAGGCCATGTTCCATATAGAACTGTTCATCACTCGAACGTAAATGAGGCACCACAAACTGCAAACCGTTTGCGGTGGTGCTCAAACGAATTTCAACCGCTGGCGGAACATTAAGAGCTGGCGCTTTGGTTGATGGTTTCGTTGATAATGGCGAACTCGCCATTTCCACTCGTGGTTTCGGTAAAGACTTTTTGGTGATCTGATTTGCGGCAGACGTTGCTTGAGCGGAAGTTGTCTTTTTTATCGGCGAGCTAGACTGAGCGTGCCCTTTGACAACCTGACGAATGAAAGCTTCTTTGTAGCCGGGAATTTGCTGGATAAGAGGCAGCTCTCTCTTCACTTGACTGTAGTCAGTGTAAGGCCCGATTAAGCAACGATACGTTTTCGCTTCTGGTTTTAGCCATACATCGGTAGAAATATGGGTATAAAACGCTTTGGCTTTCAGCAAAGATAATGGCTTATTTAACACACCACACTGAATCCAAAAAGTGGATGATTGCCCTTTGGGCTTTTTCTTTCCCCATAAACCTTGCCCTATTGGGCATGCTTTATCAAGAATGGGCAGCTGATCGACAGAAGCTTGAGTCGCATCACAAAGAAAATCGTCCGCCCAAGCGGGTTGAAATAAAGCCAGCGACGCCAACACCGTTAGGCTTGATGTCACACACAGGGTCGTTTTCCGCATCAGGGTCATCATATTGAGTCCATATACTTGCTTAATAGTAGTGACAACATTACCGATTCAATGTTCCCTAGTTCAATGGATTTGGGTTGGGTATAACAAAAATACTAGCAAAAAAAGAGCCGCATTTGACGGCGGCTTTTAGTTTAGGGATTTTCTTTAGCAAAAATCAATTGCCACATCACCCTTTGTAAATTTTTGGGTTAAAAACATCGCGTAGCCAGTCACCCAACAGATTGATCACCAACACTAATGTGACTAGTACAAAACCAGGGAAAGCCGTAATCCACCAAGCGCCAGAGAAGATGTAGTTAAAGCCCATGCTAATCAAAGCACCCAATGATGGCTGATCGACTGGCAAACCTAAGCCTAGGAAAGAGAGTGCCGCTTCAGACATAATCGCATTGGCAATTTGTACGGTTGAGATAACCAAAATAGGCGATAAACAGTTAGGTAAAATATGGCGAAACATGATGCGTGGCGATTTAAAACCCATCACACGAGCCGCTTCCACATACTCTTTTTTCTTCTCGGCGAGCACGGACGCACGAATTGTCCGCGCGTATTGTGGCCACTCAGCCACGCCGATAATCACCACCAACATCACAACCGCATACTGACTATAAAATTCACTCCCAAAACTGGCTTTGAAAATTGCCGAAACAATGATCGCCACCATCATGGTTGAAAACGATAGCTGTACATCAGCAAAACGCATCAAAAAGCTATCAATACGCCCACCAAAGTAGCCAGCTGAAAGGCCAATCACGATACCAAGTAGTAACTGTAAACCGACCGCCAAAAAGCCAATCGTCAGTGATAGACGCGAGCCATACAGTATGGTCGACAGAATATCGCGCCCTTGCTCATCCGTGCCAAGCACAAAGCGCTCATCGGCTCCGTCCATCCAAGAGGGAGGTAATTCTGCATCCATCAGATCAATCGATGATAGGTCGTACGGGTTACTGGGTGCAATCAGTGGCGCCGCGATAGACAAAGTTAAGAATACCAAAAAGATGACGAAGCTGGTCATCGCCACTTTATCACGCAAGAAATAGTACAAAAAATCAGACTGTTTAAAACGCTCCCAACGGGATGGAGCAGCAGCAAATTGGCTCATGATTAAGCTCCTTTTCCAGTAAGGTTCACAGTCGGGTTAATCAGACCGTATAACAGATCGACAATGGTGTTGGTGACAACAAAAATCAGGCCAACGAATATGACGTAAGCGGTGATAAGCGGAGTATCAACTCGGTTGATCGCTTCAAGGAAAAGAAAGCCCGTACCCGGCCACTGAAAAACAGTCTCGGTTAAGATGGTGTAGGCCACCATAGTCCCAATTTGTACACCGCCGACGGTTAGCACCGGTAACATGGTATTTTTAAGTGCATGTTGGTAGTAGATTTTGTTCAATGCCAAGCCTTTAGCTTTAGCAAATTTGATGTATTCCGAGCTCAGCACTTCCAACATTTCAGAACGCACTAAACGAATAAACAGCGGCAGCATGATCGATGCCAGTGAAACACAAGGCAGCACCAAGTGTGCTAATCCATCAGCCGTGAAAAAGCCAGATTCCCAACCCAACCAATTGGCGGTTTCCCCTCGTCCATACGATGGCAGCCAACCTAACGTGATCGAGAAAACGTACATCAACATAATCGCCGTTAAGAACACTGGGATAGAAATACCAATACTGCTGCCTGCCATCACCACTTTGGTAAAGAAGCTTTTGGGATGAATAGCGGTGTAAACCCCTAATGGAATGGAACAGACAATGATGATTACGGTCGCACCGAACACTAGCTCTAGGGTTGCGACTAATTTATCAAGAATAACGTCCACCGCAGGACGTTTGAAAAAGTAAGACGTGCCTAAATCACCCTGCACCGCGGCCGTAATAAAACGCGTATATTTGGCAATGAAAGGATCATTCAGTCCAAGTTCATCGCGCAGCGCTTGGCGCTCGCTTTCTGAAACAGACTGCCCAACAAGCTCACGCAATGGGTCGCCTAAGTTATCCTGAATGGCAAACGCCACCAGACTGATCACAAACATCACTATCAGTGCCTGAAACAGGCGCTTGACCAGAAACGAAAACATTCCTTGCCCCTTAAACTATCCATGATGGTTCTTTTTAAAATTGAATTAACTTTAATAGGAACGAAAAAATTCAGTCTAAAAAATGACACTCGACCCGACTGAAATAAAGCAAAGTGCAGAGATCTTAATAAGGCATCCAAGCGGATGCCTTAAGTGACTTAAGCGCCGCCCACATTACAGAGCGGCCAACTTAAGTAATTACTCGCTAACGACTAGGTCGCCGAAATAAGGGAATTCCATCGCGTTAACAATCGGTTTGATATCTAAAGTAGATTTCGCACCCCACGCTAGGTTTTGCCAATGCAGTGGAACAAATGCTGCGTCGTTGTACAAAGTCACTTCGACTTTTTGTAGCATCTGTGCACGTTTCGCTGGATCGGTTTCTACGTTTGCCGCTTCAACCAACTTATCCACTTCTGGATTTGAGTAGTGACCACAGTTGTACTGGCCTTTACCACTCTCTTCGTTACGTGTCATGGTTAAGAACTCGGTGAAGTTTGCTGAGTCTTCAGTATCTGAGTGCCAGCCAATCATTAGCAGATCCGCGGCGCACTTATCAAACTCAGGCCAATATTGCGCTTTTGGCATGGTTTTAAGATCAACCTTAATACCAATTTTCGACAACATCGCCGCTGCAGCTTGTGCAACTTTCGCATCGTTCACATAACGGTTGTTTGGCGCGATCATGGTGAGCGTCAGCCCTTTCTCATAACCAGCCTCTTTCATCAGCTCTTTCGCTTTTTTCAAATCAAAACGAGGCACAAGGTTCGCATCATAACCAGAATAACCCGCTGGGCCTTGTTGGCCAGCAGCTGTCGCAAAACCCTTCATGATTTTGTCAACGATACCTTGGTTGTTGATGGCGTGAACAATGGCTTGACGCACGCGAACATCTTTCAGTGCTTCATTGCTGTTTTGGTTCATTTGGAAAGTGATGATACGCGTACCCGGCAAGGTCACAAGATCAATACCTTTGGCTTCTTCCACACGTTTATGATCGTTTGGCGCAACAGGAGCAATCATATCCACATCACCCGAAAGGAGCGCTGCAACACGAGTGGCATCTTCTTTAATCGGTACTAAGGTCAGTTTGTCTACGTTGCCTTTTGATGCGCTATCCCAATAATCTTTAAAGCGTTCAAATTCCACTTTTACGCCTTGTTCGCGGAAAGTCACTCTAAATGGGCCAGTACCAGAAACGTTGGTCGAAGCAAACGAGTTACCGTGCTTCACAATTTCAGATTTCTCTTTACCATCAGCCGCTTTGCCCGAATAGAACTTGCTGTCCATAGGGAAGATGTAGGTTGCGGTTTGCAGAACCAGCGGATAAGCGCCTTTGGATACGATCTCGACGGTGTAATCATCCACTTTGACCATCTTTTCATACGGTTCAAAAATAGCTTTGAAATCAGGAGAATCTTGTAAACGATCGAACGTCCAGACCACATCGTCTGCCGTCATTTCGTTACCTGAATGGAATTTCACCCCTTTACGCAGCGTAAAACGGAGCGTTGTATCATTGACACGTTCCCATTTCTCAGCAAGGCGAGGTTCAAAATCAAATGTCTGGGTGTAACGAACAAGAGGATCAAACACCATGTGAGACATTTGTAGCGTACCACCAGATAGCTGCTCATGCGGGTCAAGTGACACAGGGTCAGAATCATAAGCGACGGTAATATTGGCCGCGCTAGCTGCAAAGCTTAAGCCTGCCGCCATCAAAGCTACTGTTAGTTTGCTTTTCATGGTTTTCATTGCATAACTCCTTATGCGGGAATCCAAATCCCTAGTTGTTGTAATTGCTTCTGTTTATTCATTCCAAGCACGCTTGGTCATGATATTTCTATCTGTAACTTTTTTGGCTTACGCCGTTACTGCATCTTCTCTTAAGCCCGTAAACTCAGGCATTAAAGAAATCAAATGTTGGCTGTATTGGTGTTGAGGTGACTTAAACAACTGCTCTGTAGGGGCAACTTCCAATAAGGTCCCCATTTGCATGACGCCGACACGATCGCACATTTGGCGGATCACCGGTAAATCATGGCTGATGAACAGCATGGTCAAATTGAGCTCATCTTGCAGATCTTTCAATAGGTTTAAGATCTGCGCTTGCACAGACACGTCGAGCGCGGACGTGGGTTCATCACAAATCAATAAGCGAGGACGCGTAGCGAGTGCGCGAGCAATCGAAATACGTTGACGTTGACCGCCGGAAAACTCGTGCGGATATTTCACTCCCGCCATTTTACCTAGGCCTACGTGCTCTAAAAGGTCATGCACTATTTGCCGTGTTTCCGCTTCGCTACGGGTTAATTTATGAAAACGAATCGGCTCGGCAATGATATCGAAAATCTTCATTCTCGGATTCATTGAGGTATAAGGGTTTTGAAACACCATCTGCATCTGGCGGCGCATCGGACGGCGCTCGTTTTCCGATTTCAGCGCAGTAAGATCAATCCCTTCAAAACAGACTTTGCCTGAGTTTGGAGCGTACAGGCCCGCAATCACGCGTGCGATGGTTGATTTACCGGAACCTGATTCCCCAACCAAACCAAAAGTTTCCCCTTCAAACACCTCGAAACTGACGTCATTTGAAGCTTGGACATATTCACGGCGACTTTCAAACAATGAGTCTTTGGTCGTAAAACGTAAATTCACGTTTTCCACTGTCAGCAGTGGGCCTGTGTATTGGCGATTATCTTGGCTCTGACCTAACCAATGGTTTTTAACATCCAGTGGTTTTAACTCACTTGCCTCTTCGATATAGCTCACCAGCGGAAAGCGATCGAGTTTTTTATCTGAGCGAGGAACGGCGGAAATCAAACTGCGCGTATAGGAGTGATCCGGAGCGCCCAACACTTTAGCTGTCGGTCCAAATTCAACCAAGTCACCGCGATACATCACCGCGACGCGATCCGTCACGTTCGAGACCACACCCATATCATGGGTGACCAGCATACAACCAACATTGTTTTTAATGCATAGCTCGCGGATGAGGCTCAAGATTTGATCTTGAATAGAAACGTCTAATGCAGTGGTCGGTTCATCGGCAATAATAAGATCAGGTTCACCCGCCAGCGCAATGGCAATCACAACACGTTGACGCATGCCACCAGAGAATTGGTGTGGGTACTGCTTCAAACGGTTTTCAGGCTGAGGAATACCCACTTGCTTCATCAAAGAAAGTGCACGCTGATACGCTTCTTCCTCAGTCACTTTCATATTGGCGTGGATGGTTTCTGTCAGTTGATGTTCAACAGTAAATAGCGGATTAAGCGACGTCATTGGGTCTTGAAAAATAAAGCCAATTTTAGAGCCGCGAACTTGGCGCATCTGCTCAGGCGATAAGCCTGAAATCTTCTCACCATCTAAGAACACATCGCCACTGGCAATGAGACCGGGTGGGCTCAATAAATCGATAACCGCATTACCTACGGTCGATTTTCCGGCGCCTGATTCTCCCACAACCCCAACAATTTCACCCCGCTCGATATTAAACGAAAGCGATTTCACAGCAACGTGAACACCATGACGCGATGGGTATTCAATACGCAGGTTTTTTACTTCTAAAAGTGACATCCCAGACCTCTACGACTTGGGCAGTGTTGTGCCCTGTCTGTAACTACCTTTGAACAACAAAGCGTTCAAAGCCAGTAAAAATGAATCCATTCATACCAGTACAATATTCTGGTAATTAACAAGGCCATCAATTTGGCAAATATTTCACAGAAAAGCAACATCGATAGGATAAAAAGTCGATATCAAATCAAACCAAAGCAGTAACATCGTATTTTTATGCA
Organism: Vibrio sp. V04_P4A5T148; assembly: GCF_963875605.1. NCBI lineage: Bacteria > Pseudomonadati > Pseudomonadota > Gammaproteobacteria > Vibrionales > Vibrionaceae > Vibrio > Vibrio sp. V04_P4A5T148. The sequence goes on along the minus strand of NZ_CAWNMS010000113.1, from coordinate 52,350 downwards.
CCACATATGCATTAATCATTGGTATGACCAATATTCTAGCACGCAGTAATACACCCCAAAACATAGACGTTAAGCCTAAGAAAACGCCAATTTACCATGCATTCTAAAAATGAATGTAGAATAAAATTTCAAATTATATTGCGGCATATCACGTAACACATTAGAAACAAAAACCAGAATAACCAACAAAATGCCAGACTAAAAACTAATGAAAAGGCAGAAAAGCAGTGAATTCATCTGAACAGAAAATTTAGGGTTTAGCCTTTAAACATGATAATTCACTGACTTAATGAGATAGGAGTCAATAAGGAATCGAACATTGAATAGAGAGAATGGTCTTTCGACTGAGGCTTATTAAGATGGCCGGTGAAGAGCCCGGTTTTGAAAATCAGACGAACCCCACTTTGGCTCTCATTACCTTGATTAAAGCTCCAAACACCAGATGTTAAAAAGCCCCAACCTTTCGACCGAGGCTTTTTAAGGTGGTCGGTGAAGAGCCCGGTTTTGAAAATCAGACGAACCCCACTTTGGCTCTCATTACCTTGATTAAGGCTCCAAACACCAGATGTTAAAAAGCCCCAGTCTTTCGACTGAGGCTTATTAAAGTGGTCGGTGAAGAGGGATTCGAACCCCCGACCCTCTGGTCCCAAACCAGATGCGCTACCAAGCTGCGCTATTCACCGATATATCTCTTTCTTCTCGATTTTCACCAAGAACGGAAACCGAAGTTACCGAATAATGGGGTGGCTAACGAGACTTGAACTCGCGACAACCGGAATCACAATCCGGGGCTCTACCAACTGAGCTATAGCCACCATCAAACTTTGCAATAACCGCTTGCTTGCCGTTATTTTTCTTTTCATTTTTAACCAATGAGAAGAAAAGAAAAGTGGTCGGTGAAGAGGGATTCGAACCCCCGACCCTCTGGTCCCAAACCAGATGCGCTACCAAGCTGCGCTATTCACCGATACAAATTCATTTTTTGGAATAAACGAGAGAAAACTCTCTGCTCCGCTATTCCTAACATCATGATGCACTATCAAACTAGTCTATTCATCGATGTAAATCTTTTTTCTCGACTTTCACCAAGAAAGGAAACCGAAGTTACCAAATAATGGGGTGGCTAACGAGACTTGAACTCGCGACAACCGGAATCACAATCCGGGGCTCTACCAACTGAGCTATAGCCACCACTGTTTTGCCAATTTGCTACTTATTTACATAAGCATCCGGATGGCGCGCCCGAAAGGATTCGAACCTTCGACCTTTGGCTCCGGAGGCCAACGCTCTATCCAGCTGAGCTACGGGCGCATGCCCTATCGGCGGAGTGGAATAATACGGAGTTCACACTAGGGCGTCTAGTACTTTTTCAACTTTTTTTATCGTTTGACGCCTTTTTCATCAGATAACCATTATTACCTCTATAATAAGGATGTGACTCACCCCTTGAAGATCGCAACTTGTTGTTTATTGCAACAACTTATCGGGATATAATCACCCAATATTTACATTGATTTAACAGCTTGAATGGCTTTTAAATCAGCCACACTCTAAATCTAAGTATAAATAGGTAAGCATGAACTTACCTTTGGAATATAAAGTGAGTTTAATGGATATGTCTCGACGAATCATAAGCGTGTTATTCGCTGCTTTAACCTTTTCTAGTGTTGCATTGGCAACCAGCCAAGCTGAATACGATGCCATTGCTGATCGCATTAAACCTGTAGGTGATGTTTACTTAGCGGGTAGTGAACCCGTTGCGGCAGAGCCGACAGGCCCTCGTGATGGCGCGCAAGTTTATGGTACATTCTGTATCGCTTGCCACTCTACAGGCATCAGTGGCGCACCTAAAATTGGCAATGCCGAAGAGTGGGCTCCACGTATCGCCCAAGGTAAAGATGTATTGAAAAATCATGCACTGCAAGGCTTTAATGCCATGCCAGCTAAAGGAACCTGTATGGATTGCTCTGACGACGAAATCGTTGCCGCCATTGAGCATATGATTGCAGGTCTTTAATACATAACCCCTATAAAACAAAGGTTTGGCTTTAATTCCAAACCTTTGTTTTTATTATTTTTTAAGCACTATTTCTTAAACATGGCAGCGCGCAAATTAGCAATATGACTTTGCCCTTTCGCCATTCGCTCTTCTTGACTTACTGGCTTTTTGCTCTGTTCCCACTCAACATCGTCAAAGGGTAATTCATCCAAAAAGCGACTTTGTGTGGGTTTAAGCAGTTCCCCGTATTGACGACGTTCTTTACACATAGTGAAAGTCAGTTCTCGCTGCGCGCGAGTTATCCCGACATACATCAAACGACGTTCTTCTTCGACGTTGTCCTCATCGATACTGGTTTGATGAGGAAGAATACCCTCTTCAGTGCCAATCAAATAAACGTAAGGAAATTCAAGGCCTTTCGATGCATGCAATGTCATCAACTGAACGGCATCACTCTCATCCTCTTCTTCACTTCGCTCCATCATGTCGCGTAGGGTTAAGCGCTGTACAACTTCTTTGAGTGATTTTTCTTGTTGGTCATAGTTGTCACCTTCAAGGTCGGCCACAATCCAAGAATAGAGATCAGAGACGTTTTTCATACGCATTTCGGCCGCTTTGGGGCTGGAAGAGGTTTCATACAGCCAATCTTCATAATGAATATCTCGGACTAATGATCGCACCGCTTCAACGGTATTGCCTCGTTCAGCTTGATCTGAGATAGCCACTAACCATTGCGTAAACTGACGCAAGTTGTCGAGCCCTCTTCCAGACAAATGATGCTCTAAGCCAAGTTCAAAACTGGCCGAAAACAAGCTTTTGCCACGCATATTGGCGTAACTACCCAATTTCTCCAACGTGACTGGGCCAATTTCTCGTTTTGGCGTGTTCACAATGCGTAAAAAAGCATTGTCATCGTCAGGGTTCACCAACACTTTGAGGTAAGCCATGATGTCTTTAATTTCGGCTCTGGCAAAAAATGACGTTCCACCGGATAACTTATAAGGCACGCGGTTTTGCAGCAGCGATTTTTCAATTAAGCGTGACTGATGATTACCGCGGTACAATATCGCGTAATCACGATATTCGGTGCGATTGAGAAATTTATGCGCAATCAGTTCACCAGTGACCCGCTCCGCTTCATGATCTTCATTTTTCGCTAGCAGAACTTTGAGTTTTTCACCCTCAGGGATCTCAGAAAAAAGCGTTTTCTCATACACGTGTGGGTTGTTGGCAATCAGAATATTGGCCGCTCTCAAAATACGGCTGGTTGAACGGTAGTTCTGCTCAAGCTTAATCAGTTTAAGATTTGGGTAATCTTGCCCCAGCAACACGAGGTTTTGCGGTTTCGCCCCTCGCCAAGAATAGATGGATTGATCATCATCACCCACCACGGTTAAACGGCCACGTTCTCCAACCAACAATTTCACTAACTCGTATTGACTGGTATTGGTATCTTGATATTCATCCACCAGCAAGTAGCGAATGCGGTTTTGCCAACGCTGACGAACTTCGGCGTTGTTTTGCAATAACAGCACCGGCATTAAAATAAGATCATCAAAATCGAGCGCGTTATACGCTTTCATTTGCTTTTGATAAAGATCGAAGCAGTAAGCGAACAGCTGTTGTTGTTCACCTTGAGCAAAACCTTTCGCTTGCTCTGGCGTCAACATGTCGTTCTTCCAATTGGAGATGGTGCTGAGTAATTGGCGCAGCAGATCTTTATCGCCCTCGAGCTGTTTCTCTGTCAACTCTTTGAGCAGCGCAAGCTGATCTTGGTCGTCAAACAGAGAGAACCCCGCTTTCAAGCCCAAAAATTTATATTCCCGACGGATAATATTGAGGCCTAAAGTATGAAATGTGGAAACGAGCAGCCCTTTTGACTCAGCTTTTCCAAGCGTTTGTGCTACCCGCGCCTTCATTTCTCGAGCGGCTTTGTTAGTAAATGTAACGGCAGCAATGTTGCGCGCTTTATAATCACACTGTTGAACCAAGTAAGCGATCTTGTTGGTAATTACGCGCGTTTTACCCGAGCCAGCCCCCGCCAATACTAGACATGGGCCCGATACATATTTGACGGCTTCGTCTTGTCTTGGATTCAGCTTCATGAGGTACTCGTATCACTTTTATTTGGGCCGTCTATGATAATGCCGCGCTTTACTGATTACTACGTCATTCACCATAAGATTTTTGTCATTTTACTACACTAGTGTATTGCATAAGGGGCTATAGTTTGGTCTATAATGAATGAACGTTCATTCACTGTGGGATGTCAGCATGTCTAACTGTATTCACGTGGATAAGTACCAGCAGATATTGGTGGCTGCTGAAAAGCTGATCGCTGAATCTGGATTTCAAGGCTTATCGATGCACAAATTAGCCAAAGAAGCCGGTGTCGCAACGGGAACAATTTACCGTTACTTTGATGACAAAGATCATCTTCTCGTGACAGTTCGCTTACACGTTTGTCAGCATATTGCTGACGCGGTGCAAGCCAATATTGATGATGAGATGCCTTTGAAAGAACGCTTTAAAATGATGTGGCTTAATATCTGGGAATTAGCACAATCAAGCAGTGCAACACTCAGCAACCGAGTTCAATATGAATCATTGCCAACAACAATCAGTTGCAATGTTAAGGAACTTGAGCGAAAAATGTTTGCCAAAGTGGATTTACTATTTGATCAAGGTAAAGAGCAGGGATTATTCAAGCCGTTGGATAACCAGATTTTGTCTGCTTTAAGCTTCGAAACAACGGTCGCCCTTGCCCGTAAAAAAGCGATGGAATGTTATCAACTGGATGACAGCGCACTCAGTGCTGTGATTGACGCCAGTTGGGATGCAATTACTCAACACTAACTTGGAGTTCTGACTAGAATGAAAAAGTGGACATTCTTTATGTTACTTATCGCCTTCCTACTGTTTGGTAGCGTGATAGGTTTTAATCTGTTTAAACAACAAAAAATTGCCGAATTCATGGCCAACCGTCCTGAACCTGAATTTCCAGTGACAGTGACTGATGTAACTCCTGTTGATTGGATCCCAGTGATTGAAGCGATTGGTTTTATTGAACCCAATCAAGGCGTGACACTAACATCTGAAACCAGCGGCGTGATCGATAAGATTTCATTTGAATCAGGGACACAAGTTGAGGAAGACCAACCTTTAGTTTTACTTGATTCTGCGGTTGAGAAAGCGAATTTAAAAAGCTCACAAGCTCGCCTACCTGCTGCAAAAGCGAAATACGAACGCTATAAAGGTCTATTCGCTAAAGGGTCGATTTCAAAAGAAGCTTATGATGAAGCCGAAGCAAACTACTACTCTTTGTCTGCAGATATTGAAAGTTTAAAAGCTTCCATTGATCGTCGTGAAATCAAAGCTCCCTTTGCTGGTGTGGTGGGTATCCGTAATGTGTATTTAGGCCAATACCTACAGCCAGGCACCGATATTGTTCGCTTGGAAGATACCAGTGTAATGCGTCTGCGCTTTACCGTTCCACAAACGGATATTTCACGTATTTCATTAGGCCAGCAAGTGGATATTTTTATCGATGCTTATCCTAATGCAGCGTTTACAGGATCCATCACTGCGATTGAGCCTGCCGTTAGCGTTCAAAGTGGTTTAATCCAAGTGCAAGCCGATATTCCAAATAGTGACGGTAAACTACGCAGCGGTATGTTTGCTCGTGCCAACATCATCCTGCCGAAATTAGAAAACCAAGTCACGCTTCCTCAAACCGCCATTACCTTCACCCTGTATGGTGATAATGTTTACGTGTTGAAAGAAGAAGATGGCGTTAAACGAGTAGAGCAGCGCGTTGTAAAAGTAGGTGAACGCAAAGGTGCTGTGGCGCATATTTTAGAGGGTGTACAAGATGGAGACATCGTGGTCACTTCAGGTCAAGTGCGCTTAAGTAACCATTCGAAAGTTCGGGTAGTCGAAAGTAATGCGACTACACCACCTGCTGAAACACCGATGCTGTAATTGGAGGAATCATGCGTTTTACTGATGTTTTTATAAAACGTCCAGTGCTCGCGGTATCGATCAGCTTTTTGATAGCTCTGCTTGGTTTTCAAGCTATTTTCAAAATGCAGGTTCGTGAATACCCTGAAATGACGAATACCGTTGTTACAGTGAGTACAGGCTATTACGGTGCAAGTGCCGACTTAATCCAAGGTTTTATCACTCAACCTTTGGAACAAGCAGTCGCACAAGCCGACAACATTGATTATATGACTTCTTCTTCGGTATTGGGTAAATCAACGATTACCGTAACGATGAAGCTCAATACCGATCCCAACGCTGCACTTTCAGATGTGTTAGCAAAAACGAACTCGGTACGCTCACAGCTTCCTAAAGAGGCCGAAGATCCGACGGTAACTATGTCTACCGGCTCAACCACCGCGGTGCTGTATATTGGTTTCACTAGTGATGAACTTAGTTCAAGCCAAATTACTGACTATCTTGAGCGTGTATTTAACCCTCAAATATTCACCGTCAACGGCGTCTCTAAGATTGACTTGTATGGTGGCATGAAATACGCCCTTCGCATTTGGCTTGATCCAGCAAAAATGGCTGGACTACAGCTCACTGCGGGCGATGTGATGAACGTGCTGAATGCCAACAACTATCAATCAGCAACAGGACAAGCCACTGGCGAATTCGTGCTGTATAACGGTAGTGCCGATACGCAAGTGTCAAATGTCGATGAGCTGAAAAACCTGGTGGTTAAAACGGGCGACGGCAATGTTATTCGCCTAGGTGATATTGCAAACGTCACGCTAGAAAAAAGCCATGATGTTTACCGCGCAAGTGCAAACGGCCGAGAAGCGGTTGTAGCAGCCATCAACGCAGCACCTAGCGCAAACCCAATCAACATTGCTCAAGATGTGTTGGATCTGTTACCGCAGTTAAAGCGTAATTTACCAAGTAACATCGAAATGAACGTGATGTATGACTCCACGGTGGCGATCAATGAATCGATCCATGAGGTCATAAAAACCATCGCTGAAGCCGCCTTGATCGTACTTGTCGTCATTACTCTATTCCTAGGCTCCTTACGTGCCGTTATCATCCCGATTGTTACCATTCCACTATCCTTAGTTGGTGTTGCTATGGTAATGCAGGGAATGGGCTTCTCATGGAACTTGATGACACTGCTAGCGATGGTACTGGCTATCGGCCTTGTGGTGGATGATGCAATCGTTGTACTAGAAAACGTTGACCGCCACATTAAGCTCGGTGAATCACCATTTCGTGCCGCGATTATTGGTACTCGTGAAATCGCCGTTCCGGTAATTGCGATGACGCTGACACTGGGCGCCGTATATGCACCGATAGCGATGATGGGTGGCATAACAGGCTCACTCTTTAAAGAGTTTGCACTCACACTGGCTGGTGCTGTATTTGTTTCAGGTATTGTTGCACTGACACTTTCACCCATGATGTGTTCTAAAATGCTTAAAGCGCACGAAGAGCCCAACAAGTTTGAACAAAAAGTGCATGGATTACTTGATTCAATGAGTAACCGCTACGCAAAATTACTCGAGAAAGTAATGCAGCGCCGTCCTGTCGTGATTGCCTTTGCGGTGATCGTGTTTGCCAGCCTGCCTATGCTGTTTAAATTCATTCCAAGTGAGCTTGCCCCTTCTGAAGATAAAGGCGTGGTCATGTTAATTGGTACGGGTTCTTCGAATGCGAACTTGGACTATTTACAAAACACCATGAATGACGTGAATACGATTCTGTCTGAACAGCCAGAAGTTCAGTTTGCTCAAGTCTTTACCGGTGTTCCAAGTTCCAACCAAGCGTTTGGTATTGCCTCTATGGTGCCTTGGAGTGAACGCCAGGCAAGCCAAGCTGAGGTTGCCACTCGAGTCGGCACCTTAGTGCAAGATATTCCAGGCATGGCCGTGACGGCCTTCCAAATGCCTGAACTTCCCGGCGCAGGCTCTGGATTGCCAATTCAATTTGTCATCACTACACCCAATAGCTTTGAAAGTTTGTTTGCTATTGCCACTGAAGTGCTAACAGAAGTGAAAGCAAGCCCGATGTTTGTGTACTCCGATTTAGACCTCAATTACGATTCTGCGACGATGAAAATTAATATCGACAAAGATAAAGCTGGGGTTTATGGCATCACGATGAAGGATATTGGCACGACATTAGGGACTATGATGGCGGATGGCTATGTCAACCGCATCGATCTCAATGGCCGCTCTTATGAAGTGATCCCGCAGGTTGAACGTAAATATCGCCTCAACCCTGAATCGATGAATCACTACTTTGTGCGTGCCGTTGACGGAAAAATGATCCCATTAGGGAGCCTAATTACCATTGATGTGATTGCAGAGCCGCGCTCACTGCCACACTTTAACCAGCTAAACTCGGCAACCGTCGGAAGTGTACCGGGTCCAGGAGTTGCAATGGGTGATGCGATTACGTGGTTTGAGGATGTTGCCGCGACTAAACTGCCCGCAGGCTACAACCACGATTATATGGGTGAAGCACGTCAATACGTGACTGAGGGAAGCGCACTCTACGCGACCTTTGGTTTGGCACTCGCCATCATCTTCTTGGTACTGGCGATTCAATTTGAGTCGTTAAAAGATCCATTGGTTATCATGGTATCTGTTCCTCTCGCCATTTGCGGAGCATTAATTGTACTGGCTTGGGGTGCAGCAACCATGAACATCTACTCGCAAGTAGGGTTGATTACACTGGTTGGTCTTATCACCAAGCACGGTATTCTTATTTGTGAAGTGGCGAAAGAAGAGCAGCTACACCATAACAAGTCTCGCATCGAAGCGGTGATGGAGGCAGCCAAAGTGCGTCTTCGCCCAATTCTAATGACGACAGCAGCGATGATTGCAGGTTTGATCCCGTTGATGTACGCAACGGGTGCAGGTGCAGCTCAGCGCTTTAGTATTGGTATTGTGATTGTGGCAGGTCTTGCGATTGGTACACTATTTACACTATTCGTACTGCCGGTAATTTACAGCTATCTAGCCGAAAAACATAAGCCACTACCTGTGTTTGTTGAGGATAAAGACCTCGAAAAGCTAGCCAGAGTTGACGAGGCCAAAGCAGTACAACGCCGACTCGCTGAAAATAAATAACACCATATAATTAAGACTGCTTCAAAAAAGGCCACCTCAGTGGCCTTTTTCTTACCTTGAATAACGACATTCTCAGCTCAATTGCTTAGAATGGAGACAAACTGACAGGAGTGTAAGCCGCTATGTTTGACCCTAAAAAACTTGAGCAAATTGCCAAACAAATTCACGATTCAATGCCTCAACCCGTAAAAGATTTGGGTGCCGACGTTGATCAAAAAATCCGCCAAGTGATCCAAGGCCAATTAAATAAATTGGACGTGGTGAGCCGTGAAGAATTTGATGTACAGACTCAAGTATTGATGCGTACTCGCCAAAAGCTCACTGAAATGGAGCAAAAATTGGCCGAGCTAGAAGCGAAAATCACCGCCAAATAATATTGCCCGGTTGAGATAAAAATTTCCCAATAAAAAAGGCTTGGTCAACGGCGACCAAGCCTTTTGTTTTATATTGTGTTTGCTTTTGTATTTATTCTTTCCAGTCAGTCTGGAGCTTTACGTCATCATTCTCGTCATTGAAAAGGGGCGAACTCTCAGCCCCTTCTTAACCACCGGAAGGTGAATTAGCCTTTAGCCACCGACGGCAATGCGTTTCATATCTGTCATGTAACCACGCAACTCTTCACCGATGTACTCAACCGGATGGTTGCGAAGAATTTCGTTCACTTCAATCAAGGTCGCGTTATCAACGAAATTCGAGCTTTCACCAAGGCCTTTACCAATCACATCAGTAGATACTTTTGGCATGAACTTTTCGCGCAGTAACGGTGTTGCGACATTGGCAAACAGGTAATTACCATACTCTGCTGTATCAGAAATAACCACGTTCATTTCATACAAACGCTTACGTGCTACTGTGTTGGCAATCAGTGGCAGCTCATGCAGGGATTCATAGTAAGCTGACTCTTCAACAATACCGGAAGCCGTCATAGCTTCAAATGCCAGCTCAACCCCAGCGCGAACCATGGCAATCATCAAAATACCTTTGTCGAAGTACTCTTGCTCAGTGATCTGTACATCAGACTGTGGGTAGTTTTCAAACGCAGTTTCACCGGTTTCAGCACGCCAGCCCAGCAAATCAGCATCATCGTTGGCCCAGTCAGCCATCATAGTGCTAGAGAAATGACCAGAAATAATGTCATCCATATGTTTGTTGTACAGTGGGCGCATCAAGTCTTTAAGCTCTTCAGACAGCTCAAACGCTTTGATTTTTGCTGGGTTTGATAGGCGATCCATCATGTGAGTGATGCCACCAAATTTCAGCGCTTCGGTTACCGTTTCCCAACCGTATTGCAGTAGTTTACCTGCGTAACCTGGGTCTATACCTTCTGCTACCATCTTCTCATAGCACACAATCGAACCCGCTTGTAGCATGCCACACAAGATGGTTTGCTCGCCCATAAGGTCCGATTTTACTTCGGCAACGAAAGAGGATTCCAAACAGCCAGCACGATGACCGCCCGTTCCCGCCGCCCAAGCTTTTGCGATATCCCAACCTTCACCTTGAGGGTCATTTTCTGGGTGAACAGCAAGCAAAGTCGGCACGCCGAAACCACGCTTATACTCTTCACGCACTTCGGTTCCCGGACACTTAGGCGCCACCATCACAACCGTGATGTCTTTACGGATCTGCATCCCTTCTTCAACCACGTTGAAACCGTGAGAATACCCCAATGCTGCACCTTTTTTCATCAGCGGCATGATGGTTTCGACAACATTGCTGTGCTGTTTATCTGGCGTTAGGTTAATGACCAAGTCTGCTTGAGGGATGAGCGTTTCATAGCTACCCACTTCAAAACCGTTCTCTTTAGCATTTTTATAGGACTGACGCTGTTCGTCGATCGCTGCTTGACGCAATGCATAAGAGACATCAAGGCCAGAGTCTCGTAAATTTAGACCTTGGTTTAAACCTTGTGCACCACAACCGACAATCACCACTTTCTTACCTTTGAGGTACTCGGCTTCGCTTTCAAATTCAGAGCGATCCATAAAGCGGCAACGACCAAGTTGGTCAAGTTGTTGGCGTAGATTTAGGGTATTGAAATAGTTAGCCATGTTAGCGCTCTCCTTTAAAGATTCTTTCCATCAGGTCGGTTTCTAGAACCGAATAAACTGATACTAAAGCAGACATCAAGTTGCTTAAAGTGATATATTCACAATTAGTTATTGCAATTTATGCAACGTGATGTGATTAACTTATGAACATTAAAAACCTGCAGATCTTTATCCATCTGTGTGAGAGTAAAAACTTCAGTAAGACTGCCGCCGCGATGCACATCAGCCCATCCGCGCTCAGCCGGCAGATCCAGAAGCTGGAAGAAGAAACTAGCCAAAGCTTATTTGTGCGTGATAATCGTAGCGTTGAGCTAACGCCAGCAGGCAGTAAACTGGTTCCTGTTGCACTCAAAATCATTACAGAGTGGCAGCAATATAACGTACAAATGAAAAACCAAAACAGCGTATTACAAGGGGAAATTCGCTTGTTTTGCTCAGTCACCGCCAGCTACAGCCACCTGCCTCAGTTACTGTCCGATTTTCGAGTTCGCCATCCGTATATTGAGTTCAAACTCTTGACTGGCGATCCTGCTCAAGCGATTGATAAGATTTTGAATGATGAAGCGGATATTGCCATTTCAGCCATGCCCGAACAGCTACCAGCTCGCGTTGAATTTGAAACGATTGGTGAAATACCCTTATCGGTGATCGCGCCGCTCGGGATCAGTAGCTTTATCGAACAACTGCAAAATGACACACCCGATTGGTCAGTTGTCCCTTTTATTGTTCCTGAAGCGGGAACGGCAAGAGATAGAGCCAATGCATGGTTTAAAAAAATGAAGATCAAACCCAATATTTACGCGCAGAGCTCAGGGCATGAAGCGATTGTCAGCATGGTCGCGCTCGGTTGTGGTATCGGCATTGCGCCGGATGTGGTGATCAACAATAGCCCGGTGAGAGATAAGATCCAGCGCCTTAAATTAGCACCCGTAAAACCATTTCAGCTCGGTGTGTGCTGCAAACGCTCACAGCTTGATAACCCATTAATCAAAGCATTGTGGGATGTTGCAGCGCATAAATACCTGACGCCATAACTCATCCCTCTTTTCAAAGAAAAAGCCACTGACGAGCAGTGGCTTTTTGATTCATGGTAAGGGCGTTAAATTACCCGCGAAAATTGTTGCTGACGAGCACGCACACGCAAGTATTTATCAAAGCACATGCAGATGTTTCGGATCAACAACCGCCCGCGCAAAGTAACGCGGATCTCTTTTTCATCGACTTCCACTAACTCATCATCAATAAAAGTTTGTAGCAACTCAAGATCTTGCTTGAAGTAGTGATTAAACGTCACGTTAAACTGTGCTTCAATTTGGCTTTTATCCAGTTTGAAATTGCAGATAAGCTGCTTGATCACTTCGCGACGAAGTAAGTCATCACTATCCAGTGCCACCCCTTTCCAGAGTGCATGACGTAACTCATTAACTTGCTCATAGTATTTTTTCAGCTCTTTTTGGTTCTGCGCATACGCATCCCCAATCATTGAAATGGCTGAGACACCAAAGCCAACTAAGTCGCAGTTACCTTGCGTGGTATAACCTTGAAAGTTGCGATGTAAAATGCCTTCACGCTGCGCGACGGCCAACTCATCATTGGGCAGTGCAAAATGGTCCATGCCAATGAACTGATAACCAGCACCCGTCAAGGTCGCGATCGTGTCTTGTAATATGGCCAGTTTTTCTTCCGCCGTAGGTAGATCTTCATCTTTAATCTTACGCTGCGCAGCAAACAGCTGCGGCATGTGCGCGTAGTTAAATACCGACAATCGACCCGGCTTCATCTCCAACACTTGCGCTAATGTTTTAGCAAAAGAGCCTTTAGTCTGCTTAGGCAAGCCGTATATGAGATCAAGGTTGGTTGAGCGAAAACCCAGCTGTTTAGCTCGTTCCGCCATAGCAAAAATAAAGGTTTCATCTTGCTCGCGGTTCACCAGCTTTTGCACTTCTTTGTTGAAATCTTGTACGCCGATGCTCAGGCGGTTAAATCCTTCGCTGCGCAGGTGATCAAGCATCTCTAACTCGATTTCACGTGGATCAACTTCAATACTGATTTCTGCGTCATTTTCAAAGCGGAACTCACCACGCAAAATGGCCATTAAACGGCTAATTTGCAATTGAGTTAAAAAGGTTGGTGTGCCGCCACCGAAATGCAGTTGTGTGACTCTACGGCCATGCAGCAAAGAGGCTCGTTGGCGAATCTCATGTTCGAGCACATCCAAATAGTCGTCGGCTTTATGCGAATGACGGGTAATCACCTTATTACAACCACAGTAGTAACAAAGTTTGTGACAAAACGGGATATGAATATAAAGCGAAAGTGGCCTGTCAGGGTATTGGGCACACGCCATATCATAATCGGCAATAGTAAATGCTTCATGGAATTCAAGTGCTGTAGGATAAGAGGTATAACGCGGGCCTGAATAGTTATACTTATCTAAAACAGCTTGATCCCATACGATCTGTTGGCTGGGTACGACTTGCGAAGACATGCTGTGCTTTCCGTTCGAAACTTTGACGGGCTATTTTGCCACATGACAATGATGGACGTCGGGTGACAAAACGAAATTTGTGTATAAATGTTCTAAACTGCTAACGCGATCACTCACTCGAAAGAGGCAGTCGAGCCATTACATCATTTGAATCGGAATTTGACTATTCAAAGGGGCAATGCGTTTTTGCAGAACTTTTAACTCTTCAACAATCGCATCCATTAAACGGGCCTCCGCTTTTTGGCGCACTAAGTTATGCTTCATTCGCTCTTGTTTAGCGAGTTGGCTGCGCTCTTCGCCACGCGGCATATCCTTCACTATATAATACAGTTCGGAAATAGCGGGATACGAACTATCAAAGTCGATTCTCTGTTCGCCTTGAACATAATCCATAATGCAGTAGACACGGATGCTGATCTCGGAGAGATCACATTGGCCTTGAATCCCAGCCATGCAAAGCGTATTTACGCTATCAAAAATATTTGCATTGCGTTTTTCAATGGCCAATGTTTGATGTTGAAGCTGCAAATCCTTTTGCTTTTTCAGTTGCAGCAGAAGGTAACCAGCGTAAGACGCTAAGCCGAGAATAATGATTCCACCAGCAATGGCTAACAAGGTTACATTCATGGCACTTTCTATCCTTTTAAATCATTTAGGTCGAAGCCTTCAAAATCTGATAATAAATCATCATCTGAACGTGATTTTTTGGCACTACCGCCAGTCACGATTGGCTCGAAAACATCTTCTTGCTCTTCAGCATACAGACCAAGTTGCTTCATCAGTGCTTCAATACGATCGAGTTTCTCATCAACGTATTTTTGCAAGCCGGCACCTAGGTTTTCGCCATTATCAATACGATCGAGCAACACGTTCAATTGCGCATCATTTTCCAGCATTTCGAGCTCTTGCTCAGCCGACAAACGACGCTCTTGCTTGGTCATTTTCTTCGCTGGCTCAACCACCAGAGGAATTTTTTTCTTGCTGCCTAAACGTGGATCGCGCGCTTTAGCGGCTTCTCGCTGCTGCTGATCTGAACCATCGGAATGGCGGCTACCCGCTTTCAGACCTTTCTGTTTTTTAACTCGCTTACGCAAACGGCCTTCAACATCTGCCTCACTGCGATTACGCGTGACAATCACGTCGCCTTCACCGGCTGAACCCGGCTTTCTCGATTTTTTACTACGGCTCATTACTGGGGTTTCCTCAGTAAAATTACATCATTACCAATAAATTCAAGTTCAAGCTCATCCCGCTTGGCCAAGTACTGGAAGGTTTCACGACTAAAAAAGATCACATGTGTGAGATCATTTTTGTAGTGCCACCCAGCAAACGCCTCCACGTCTTTGACTAGTTTGGTCATTAACCCAATCCAGCCTCCTGGCTTAACTAAATTTAACCATTGCTGCCAAACTTGGTGCGGCTTATGTAAATGCTCAATCACTTCAGTGGCAGTCATAAAATCATAGGTCGCCTGCAACACCTTTTCATCTGGATGAAAAAAGATATCGTATAACGACATTGTGTGCCCAGCCTCTTCCAACATAATGGATAAGGTTGGCCCCGGCCCACAACCAAAATCTAACCCGTTAGATGCCGGAGAAAGCCTCTCCAACATCGGCGCACAAACGCGTGACAAAAACTGGCGATAACCCCTATCCTGCGGGTTATTTTCATGCAAATCATAAAATGCTTTTTCCGCTTTTTCGTCAAGACGATGTTCAGGGCTAACAAACACAAGTGCACAGTGTTGGCACTGCAGATAAGGGCGAACTTTATCGGCAAAATAAGGAACTATTTGTTCACTAAAACATAATGGGCAAATGTGCATGTAACATCCTCAAACAGGGATGCGCAACATACCAGAAAGTGGCATTAGAGTGGAGAGTCAGCGCGTATTTTTTCACCAGCTAGGCAAAAAAAGATAAAAAAAGCGATAGGTAAGCCGATCATTGAGCAAAAAATTACGTTTTCTTCAGTACAAAAGAAAACGCCCTAGCTCAGTGCTAAGGCGTTTTCAAACAACAGTGCTCGAACGGTGTAGGGTTTAGTGAAGGCCGCCAACGTATTTAGAAAGTATTTCGATGTCAGTGTCGCTGAGCTTTTTCGCGACATCACGCATCATGGCATTCATATCATTATTACGAGCGTCATCGCGGAATTTTTGCAGTTGAGCTTTGATGTAGTCAGCATGCTGACCAGAAATTTTAGGGAAACCTGAAAGCTCAGTACCATTACCACGTGGACCATGACACGCAATGCAAGCGGTTAAACCACGCTCTGCATCACCTGCGCTATAAAGTGCTCTACCTTTCACCGCAACATCTTCAGGTGTTGAATTCGCTGAAATAGGCAAAGACGCATAGTAAGCAGCAAGATCGGCTATATCTTCGTCGCTAAGAGGCATCGCCATGGCACTCATCACAGGATCGTAACGACCTTGTTTGCCACCGCTTGTCATTCCCAACTTAAGATCATGCAATTGCTTCTCTATGTATTTCTCATGCTGACCAGCGATTTTAGGGTAAATTGTAAGTAGACTATTGCCATCAACGCTGTGACAGGCAACACACGTTTGGGATTTTGCTTTACCAGCTTCAATGCTGCCTTGGGCCCACACTGAGCAGCTGGCTAAAAGACTCAAGATTAGCGCTAATTTCTTCATGACATTCCATTTATAATTATCAAGCTTCCAGTACCACTTTGCAGTTGCTACTCACTCTCAGTGGCGACTCATGGTACAATAGGCGACCTTATGCCGAGCACGGTTATTTTACACAATTTCACAAAAAAGTAATCAATCGACTACACAAAGTCGAGATGGAGTTAACAGTGAGCGTAAAAATTCATTATCAAAACACGCATTTCATTACCAGTGCGCCTGACATTCGTCATCTACCTGATGATGAAGGGATCGAAATTGCGTTTGCAGGACGCTCCAATGCAGGTAAGTCGAGTTCGTTGAATCGCTTAACGAATCAGAAGAGCTTGGCTAAAACCAGTAAAACTCCGGGTCGGACCCAACTGATCAACCTATTTAAAGTCACTGAAGGTTGTCATATTGTGGATTTACCGGGCTATGGTTTTGCTCAAGTTCCTTTGGAACTGAAGAAAAAATGGCAAAAATCATTAGGAGAATACCTACAAAAGCGTAAGTGCCTAAAAGGGCTGGTTGTGCTGATGGATATTCGCCATCCGATGAAAGATCTCGACCAACAATTGATTTCTTGGGCTGTCGATTGCGACATTCCAGTGCTAGTACTACTGACTAAAGCGGACAAGCTAAAAAGTGGCGCACGTAAAGCTCAAGTGTTAAAAATTCGTGAAGAGGCACACTCTTTTGGCGGCGATGTCACTGTCGATGCTTTTTCATCATTGAAAGGCTTAGGCGTCGATGTGCTACGTAACAAATTGGATACGTGGTTTGCACCCGCACTCGCACATTTAGCCGAGCAAGAAACAGTGGAAGAGATGGATGAGTTTGACTCAACTCACTTAGAAGAGAATCCAGACCATTCTGCACAACACTAATTCTGAAGAACACTAAAAATCGTGACTCCAACAGAGCCCTACCTAATCGTGGGGCTTTTTTTATAGGCTTTAAATCCAAATGCGAATGGCAAAAAGAAAAATCCCCACCATCCTGGTGGGGCAACGGGAGAGAAGTAGGAGGTAATTTATTATTGTTTTGCTAAGCATTTCTTAATCCCCCCAACTTTTCAATAGGTCGAAGAGTCATCAATTCACTCACCCACAGAACACTCCTCTGGCTCACCCCAATAAAATCAATATAACATAATGAATATTAATGAGATTTAAACACATTCTTTGTGTTTGAGGTGAACTTGATTTTTCATTAGAAATAATAAAAGTGTGACTGTTAGCTAGTTACAGAATTGGGTGTTTATAAAAGAAATAAAGTAACTACTCAGCAATAGAATAGTGTGTTTTTATCACCTAAATTCTCGTAAAAAACAGTGATGAATATTTTCTTTGGCCCAATAAAAAACGCCCCAGTCAAATACTGACTGGGGCGGCTGAATCAGCCTAATCCAATAACGTGAAACAAAAGGTCTGAAAGATAGAACTTCTTACCTCTGTACCCTACGAGAGTTAATGTATAACAAATGGTCAGAAATGAAAACTATTTTTGTAGTTTTTTTTCATGAAAATTTTATTAAACAACACAAAGTTTAAAATCAAGAATACTTATTTCTAGGCCATAAAAAAGCCGACATTTGTGCGTCGGCTCATATAAATTAGCTAATTTCGCTTAAAAAACAACTAATGCGCCTGATCCCAGTTGTCTCCATGACCAGTATCCGCGACCAATGGCACCGCTAGCGTTGCTGCTGATTCCATTAATTGTTGTACTTTAATTTCAATTTCGGCTAAAGCCGTCTCTTGCACTTCAAACACCAGTTCATCGTGCACTTGCATCAAGAGTTTAACGCGTCCCTGTCCATGCTCCTCAATCCAAGCATCGACTAATAGCATCGCTTTTTTGATGATATCCGCCGCCGTACCTTGCATTGGAGCATTGATCGCAGCACGTTCGGCCGCTTTGCGACGCATCCCATTACGCGATTTAATTTCAGGCAGATGCAAACGGCGACCAAATAAAGTTTCAACATAGCCAAGTTCGCTAGCCGTAGAGCGTGTATCTTCCATGTATTGCATCACGCCAGGATAACGCTCAAAGTATTTATCCATATATTCTTGGGCTTCATAACGAGGAATGCCGAGCTGCTTGGCTAAACCAAAGGCGCTCATCCCGTAAATCAAACCAAAGTTAACCGCTTTCGCACGGCGACGCTGCTCACTGCTGACTTGCTCAATACTCATTCCAAGAATTTCAGCCGCGGTCGCCGCATGGATATCTTTCCCTTGCTGGAATGCCTCAAGCAACGCTTTATCGCCGGACAAGTGCGCCATAATGCGCAGCTCAATTTGTGAGTAGTCGATTGCCAGAATTTTCCAACCATGAGGCGCAATAAAAGCTTGACGGATCCGGCGCCCTTCTTCGTTACGGATCGGAATGTTTTGCAAATTTGGATCGGTTGAAGATAAACGACCAGTGGCGGTTACAGCTTGGTGATACGAGGTATGCACTCGCCCTGTGGTTGGGTTGATCATTTTAGGCAGTTTATCGGTATAGGTTGATTTCAACTTAGCTAAACCACGATGTTCAATGATCACTTTAGGTAGTGGATAACCGTCGAGTGCCAATTCTTGCAGTACTTCTTCATTGGTGGAAGGTGTACCTGTTGGCGTTTTCTTAATCACCGGTAGCCCCATCTGTTCAAACAAAATGGTTTGCAGCTGTTTTGGTGAGCTTAGGTTGAAAGGTTGACCCGCGATATCAAACGCTTGCTGTTCTAATTGCTCTAAACGAGCAGCGATTTCATGCGATTGCGCGCCAAGCAACATATCATCGATCATCACGCCGGTACGTTCCATACGTGACAACACGGGAACAAGAGGCACTTCAATCTGTTGGTAGATGCGATTGAGCTTCTCATCTTGCTCAATATGACTCATCAAACGGTGATGAAGTCGCAAAGTCACATCAGCATCTTCCGCAGCGTACGGTGCCGCTTGCTCAAGTTCGATTTGGTTGAAGGTCAGTTGGTTTTTACCTTTGCCCGCCACCTGTTCAAATGAAATACAGCTGTGTTGCAAGAATCGTAGCGCCAAACTGTCCATATCATGTTTGCCACCGACGCTGTTGTAAACATAAGATGCGAGCATCGTATCGTGCTTGATGCCTTTCATATTGATACCGTAACGCGCAACAATACTGGCATCGTATTTTAGGTTCTGCCCCACTTTGGCTTGGCTTTCGTCTTCTAAAATGGGTTTAAGCTGGGCGAGTACCCAATCACGGTCCAGTTGCTTTGGTGCGTCAAGATAGTCATGCGCAACAGGAACATACGCTGCAACGCCCTCTTCGGTCGCAAAAGAGAGGCCAACTAAATTCGCTACCATATAATCGAGGCTGTCGGTTTCCGTATCAAACGCAAACACTTCTGCCGCTTTCAGTTTTTCTAACCAAGTATTAAATGTCTCTTCATCTAAAATGGTTTGATATTGGCTGCGATCAATCGTGGCGGCGGTTGTATCCATCTCCCTTGCTTGTGAAGAAGAAGTGTTTACCGCACCCACTTTTTCATCAGCGTCAATCACCCCATTACCACCATCCAGCAATTCTGTTAACCAAGATTTAAACGTGAGCTGACCATAAAGCTTAATCAACTCATCAATATTGGGCTGGGTTTTGCACAAGGTCTCTGGTTTCTCTTCCAAAGCGACATCCAGCTTGATGGTGGCCAATTGGTAAGAGAGAAAAGCGTTTTCACGGTTATCCGCCAGTTTTTGCGCCATGGTTTTAGAGCCGCGAAAACCCAATTGCGCAATTTTATCAAGGTTATCGTAAATTTGCTCTAGGCTGCCAATGCCTTGTAGTAACGCAATCGCTGTTTTCTCACCGACACCCGGTACACCAGGAATG
This sequence comes from Vibrio sp. V04_P4A5T148, assembly GCF_963875605.1. Classification (NCBI taxonomy): domain Bacteria; kingdom Pseudomonadati; phylum Pseudomonadota; class Gammaproteobacteria; order Vibrionales; family Vibrionaceae; genus Vibrio; species Vibrio sp. V04_P4A5T148. Next base: position 32,189 of record NZ_CAWNMS010000113.1, on the reverse strand, counting down.
TTATCGACTTTATCGCCCATCAAGGCCAGATAATCGATGATAAGCTCAGGAGGGATACCGAATTTTTCAATCACCCCTTCACGGTCAAGTACCACATTCGTCATGGTATTGATCAAGGTGACATTCTCGTCCACCAGCTGTGCCATGTCTTTATCACCTGTGCTGATCAGCACTGGCATGCCGGCTTGTGATGCTTGAGAGGCTAGCGTACCAATCACGTCATCGGCTTCGACACCTTCAATCGATATCAGCGGTAGCCCCATCGCACGGATAACATTGTGCAACGGCTCAATCTGACAACGTAGATCATCAGGCATTGGTGGGCGATTAGCTTTGTATTGTGGGTACATATCATCGCGGAAGGTTTTTCCTTTCGCGTCAAAAATAACCACCATACGCTCAGCGGAAAACTGGCGCATCATGCTACGGAGCATATTGACCACGCCATAGACAGCATTAGTTGGAATTTCGCCATTACTCATGGTGCCTGGGTAGGCATGAAATGCACGGTAAAGGTAAGAAGAGCCATCAATCAGAATGAACGGGTTGTCAGGTATGCGAGCCATAGTCTTTTGCAATCCAAAGCGAGTACGAAATGTAATGACTAAGGATGCCATGACTGTCTTGAGGATTCCACGCCAATGCACCTTGAGCAACGAAACATTTTGCTGATTTGTCCACCACCGCAAATGACATTCTGTGGATAACTCTGTTCATAGTTTTTATCCACTGGTTATTAAACAGTGATTAACGAGGAAAACAATGACATTAACTTATTGTTTATAAATGAATAAAACAAAGATCGAACATTCCTATCATGATCTTTTTACGATCATTAATTGTGGAAAAGACTATCGATGGCCTTTTATTCACAACAAAAGCATCCTCTTGAAAATGAGCGATAAAAAAAGCGACACCCGAGGATGTCGCCTAGCAAAAACAGGTAAAACTAAGTGAAGTGATTCATTCAGCCTTACGATAAAGCTATAAATTACACTGGAAGCAATGTGAGCAATGTCGTGTCAAAAAGAACTTGCGCAAGTTCGTCGCCAATTTGTCTTGTTACTTTTAACACCTAGCAATTCGTTAATCGTAAACTCGACGTCCTTGTGAACTTCGCCATTCCCTAAGACATGGTTAATAATAATGATTCTCATTTAATTATCAACCCCTAAATGAGAAAAAATCTCATTTATTTTCTAATCATGCTAAAAACACCTACCCATCTATTTCATGAAATCTTTTTTTTAATTGATTTTCAAATAGATAGAAAAATTTGCTCCCCTGTCTAAATTCACAACTTAGTTATCTTGATGTAAATATTGTGCCGTTTTGGCGTTATCTTCTGCCAGCCACTGCGCAACGTCTTTAGCAAAATAGGTTAAAATGCCGTCTGCCCCAGCGCGTTTAAAGCACAATAATGACTCCATTACGGTTTCACGTTCTTTAAGCCAACCATTTAAAATGGCCGCTTTATGCATCGCATATTCGCCAGACACTTGATACGCAAACGTAGGAACTTGTAATTCAGATTTCACGCGGCACACCACATCAAGGTATGGCATGCCGGGCTTCACCATCACCATGTCAGCCCCTTCATTGATATCCATCGCCACTTCGTGAATGGCTTCATCGCTGTTGGCCGGATCCATCTGATAGTTTTTCTTGTCTCCCCCTTTCAGGTTCGAAGAGGAACCAACCGCATCGCGGAATGGGCCGTAATAACATGACGCGTATTTCGCAGAGTAAGCCATGATCTGTGTATGAATAAAACCCGCCTCTTCAAGCGCTTCGCGGATCTTACCAATTCGTCCATCCATCATATCGGAAGGGGCAACCACATCGGCACCGGCTGCAGCGTGAGACAGCGCTTGTTTGATCAACACCTCGGTGGTCTCATCATTCATCACATAGCCACTTTCATCGATGATGCCATCTTGGCCATGGGTCGTGAAAGGATCCAGCGCGACGTCGGTAATGACACCCATTTGTGGTATATGCTCTTTTAATAATTTCACCGCACGTTGCACTAAGCCGTCAGGATTATGCGCTTCAGCAGCACACAAACTTTTAGCATCTTGGTTAACCACTGGAAAAAGTGCGATGGCTGGCACGCCGAGATTAGCCAAATACAGCGCTTCTTCGAGCATTAAGTCGATAGAGAGACGCTCAATACCGGGCATAGACTCCACTGGCTCGCGGCGATCTTTACCCATCAAAATAAACATGGGATAAATTAAATCATTAACCGATAACTGATTCTCAGCCATCAAACGGCGGCTAAAATCATGCTTGCGTAAGCGACGCATGCGACGCCCTGGGAACTGACCTTGAATGGATACTGACACTCTCTTCTCCTTGTTTATACGCGGTGTGAGAAAGCATTCTTTCTTCACTACCGCTATCGCTCAAGTGTGGCGAAATCATATCACTCTCGCTTTTTGACGCTAGCGCCAATCGACAAAAATCAGAAAAATGACCTCAGGCTCACACTTCCGTATACTGTTCTCCCATTCTCTGTTTATCGAGACACACCATGATTGACACTCACGCTCACATTTATGCCGCTGAATTTGATCACGATCGAGATGAGGTAGTGCAACGCGCTAAGGCGCAAGGCATTGAGGCTATTTTGTTGCCCAATATCGATCTTGCCTCCATTGAGCCTATGCTTAAAACAGAAGCGGCTTACCCTGAACTTTGCCGATCGATGATGGGGTTGCACCCATGCTATGTGGATGGAAATGTGAAGCAAACGCTAACGGTTATCGAATCTTGGCTAGATAAACACCCCTTTATCGCCATTGGTGAAATTGGCATTGATCTGTATTGGGACAAAACCTTTCAGGCCGAACAAGAGATGGCTTTCGTCACTCAACTTAGTTGGGCCAAAGAACGCGATTTGCCTGTTGTCATCCACACCCGTGATTCCATCACTCAAACTCTACAACTGCTGAAAAAAGAGCAAGATGGCTCACTTAGCGGTGTATTCCATTGTTTTGGCGGCACGCTTGAAGAAGCTAAAGCCATTAATGAGCTAGGGTTTCATCTTGGGATTGGTGGTGTATCAACGTTTAAAAATGGCGGTATGGATAAAGTATTACCGCATCTCGATATGAACTTTGTTCTGCTAGAAACAGATTGTCCCTATTTAGCCCCTGCCCCTCACAGAGGTAAGCGCAACGAACCAGCTTACACAACGCTAGTTGCCAAACGCATCGCAGAACTCACCGAACTCTCGTTGGTTGAAGTGAATAACATTACAAACACTAATGCTAACTCACTGTTTAAATTATAATTTATAGAACTATAGATAGAGTGACATACACATCAGCGTGATATATGTCACAAAAATAATCACCCAAACACTATAGTATGCGGCAAAATTTTAATACATAAACGTGGCTAATATGTGTGAACATGGTAATCACTTACAACGTCAACATCGAACCTTCTGGCAAAAACTTCTGGGCATCAAGGAAGTCTATCGATGCTCTCAGTGCGGTTATCTTTTGAAGATTAAATAGTCCACTATCATAGGTACAAAAAAAGCGGCTATTCGCCGCTTTTTTCATGTATTAATGACTTTCATCTTCCTGCTCTTCCTCATCTTTGCGCACATAAAAACGAGCAAAGAAAAGTCCAACCTCAAACAATAAACACATCGGAATGGCGAGCAAGGTTTGCGACACCATATCAGGCGGCGTCAGTAACATACCCACCACAAATGCCCCAACCACGATATAAGGCCTTTTCTCACTCAAGGTTTTCGGCGTCGTCGCCCCCGTCCAACACAGTAAAATGATGGCGACGGGAACCTCAAAGGCGATACCAAAAGCGAAAAAGAGCGCAAGCACAAAATCGAGATAACTGGCAATGTCCGTTGCAAACTCAACACCGCCTAAAGAGATGGCCGTAAAAAAGCCAAACACCAGTGGAAATACCACAAAGTACGCAAACGCCACACCGCAATAGAACAACAATGAGCTTGAAAACATCAATGGCATGACTAAACGGCGTTCATGCTTATACAAACCTGGAGCGACAAAGGCCCAGATTTGATAAAGGATAAAAGGCACCGCGAGAAAAGCGGACGCGATCAAAGTAAGTTTGAGTGGCGTGAAAAAGGGCGAGGCAACATCGGTCGCAATCATCGTCGCCCCTTCAGGCAAACGCTCAACCAATGGTTTGGAGACAAAATCGTAGATGTCGCTAGAGAAATAGACTAAGCCGATAAAAATCACGATCACCGCAGCTATTGAACGCAATAAGCGATCGCGTAGCTCTAGCAAGTGACTGATTAAAGGCTGTGTCTGCTCAACGGAAGACATATCGAACCTCGTATAAATAGAGCATAAGAGGAGGAGTTACAGTGGTAACAATAACTCCTCCTACAGAGATGAGTCGGCTTTCTTATCGGCCGTTTCAGGCGACGAAATCGTTGTAGCGGGAATCACTTCAACGCTTTGTTCATCGCGCTCTGTTTTTGTTTCAGAGGGCGATGAGTTCGCATAAGGGCGTTGTACATCTTGCGCAGCCTGCTTGAGCTGATCCACAGAAGATTTTAGCTCTGGAGATAAATTTTCCATCCCCATTTGCTCTGCTTTACGCAAGTTTTCTTGCAGCTCTTGAATTTTGAGCTCATGTGCTAATTCATCTTTGACACTGTTCGCCATGTTCTTTGCCGTGCTAACAAATTTTGCCACACTGCGAATAGCATGAGGTAAACGCTCAGGGCCAAGAACGACCAACGCGACAACCGATATTAATACCAGCTCCCAAAAACCGATATCAAACACGTATTAGGCCTGCTCTTTATCTTTTTTAGTTTCAGCAGTCGCTTCTGTCTTCTGCTGCTCTATATTTTTAGGTTCAAAATCTGCGTCTTTCTTGGCTGGCTCTTCATCGCTCATCGCCTTTTTGAACCCCTTAACCGCACCACCGAGATCGCTACCGATACCACGCAGTTTCTTGGTTCCAAATAGTAATACAACAATCACGGCAATAATTAGAAGTTGCCAAATACTGATACCACCCATTCTCTACACCTCAGGAATTTCTCAACAAATTGATTTCAAATAAAAGACCGCTTAACGACGGTAAGCACTCCAACTGAGTAGCCAAAATACAACACCTGCAATTGCACTGGTTATTGCAAACGGCTGATAAGCACTGGTCACTAATATCGCCGAGCATACGACCAAAGTGGCGCCAATACCAAATAAAAACTTTCCTGTTGCCTGTTGACGCTTACTGGCTCGATAACCTTGGTACAACTGATCCAACCTTTGGTTCATTGCTTTACCTTGTTTGAGGCTATCGTAAAGCAGCTCTGGCAATTCAGGTAATTTTTCAGCCCAAAGCGGAGCTCGCTCTTTTACTGCACGGATAAACGCTTGCGGCCCAACTTGGTTCATCATCCATTTTTCTAAAAATGGTTTAGCGGTTTGCCACAAATCCAATTGAGGATAAAGCTGACGCCCTAACCCTTCGACATACAATAGCGTTTTTTGCAACAAGACCAATTGCGGCTGCACTTCCATATTGAAGCGACGAGCCGTGTTAAACAAGTTTAGCAACACATGACCAAATGAGATTTCGCACAATGGCTTGGCAAAAATTGGCTCACAGACCACGCGAATAGCAAACTCAAATTCATCGATGTTGGTTTCACGTGGAACCCAACCAGAATCAACGTGCAATTGCGCCACTCGGCGGTAATCTCGGTTGAAAAAAGCTAAGAAGTTTTCGGCTAAATAACGTTTATCTTCACTGTTTAAGGTACCGACAATACCACAATCTAAGCCAATCCATTGTGGATTGTCAGGATGCGCGGGATTAACAAAGACATTGCCCGGGTGCATATCGGCATGGAAAAAACTGTCGCGGAACACTTGGGTAAAGAACACGCTCACCCCGCGTTCAGCAAGCAACTTCATATTAGTGCCGTTGGCCGCTAAACCTTCAATATCAGAAACTTGAATGCCGTATATTCGCTCAGAAACCATGACAGTTTCATTACTAAAGTCAGGAATTGTCTCTGGAATGTATAACTCTTCACTATTTTCAAAGTTACGACGCAGTTGAATGGCGTTGGCTGCTTCTCGGCGTAGGTCGAGTTCAGCAAGCAGAGTTTTTTCGTATTCACGTACCACTTCAACGGGCTTCAGTCGCCTTGCTTCAGGTAATGCTTTGGCAACAATTTTCGCCATGCGATACATGAGTTTGATATCGGCATCAATCACTGGCCGAATATCTGGCCGAATCACCTTGAGTACGATTTCCCGGCCAGATGATTTGAGTTTGGCGGTATGGACTTGAGCAATCGACGCCGAAGCAAGCGGTTCAATATCAAATTCATCAAACCAAGTTTCTAAAGCGCCGCCCAGCGCTTTTTCCATCTGAGTTTTAGCAAGTACACCATCAAACGGAGCGACTTTATCTTGCAGTAACGCAAGTTGGTCTGCGATGTGCGGTGGAAACAGGTCACGCCGCGTTGACATCATCTGACCAAACTTAATCCACACTGGACCAAGCTCTTGCAAGGCTAAGCGCAAGCGCTCACCTAATGGTTTGTCCGCATGCTGATTTTTAATCCAAAACAATCCTTTGCGCGCTAATATTGGCGCTTTAGTAAGTTGATGTTCTGGCAACAGTTCATCTAGACCATATTCCAATTGTACCTTGATAATTCGGTACAACCGCTTGAGTTCAGTTGGCGTCATGCTTGCTCCAACAAGTGTTGAATTTTGGCTTCGATACGCGCCGCTTGGCTATTGAGATCATCCACTTGGTCACAAAAATAAGCCACCTCGAGCGAGCTGGGTAATAAACGCCACTCTTCCGTTAACACTTGGCTGAGATGGTTTTGATGCTTGCTTCGTTGTGATTGCAGCGCTTGGCCTATGTCTTTCACACCCTGCACTAAAGCGTGAGCCAGCACATCGCCCGTCAGGCGTGACAACCACTCTTCAACATCCGGCTTGCAATCGGTGATCAACTGGGCAAATTTTTGCGCCAGTTGAATATCGCCCTCCAGCACCAACTTATCTTGTTTGATCAGTTGGGTGATGTTCGCTTGCTCGCGTAGCTCGGGTAAAATGGAAACATTGAGCGACAGGTAGCAATTCGACTCGCCTTCGTAAGCCGCTAACACATCAATTTGCTGGCTAAAAATGAAGGTCAGCGTTTTATTGAACTCTTTGAGATGCACTTGGATGACTTGCCCTTTCAGGCGTGATAATCGGCGCACCAACTCAGGATCGTCTTGAATTAAGGTGTTGAGTGTGGTCTCAATCGCGGCGGTAACTAAAGGCTCAAACGGCATGCCCAATCCTTAGAATTTATAACCACGGTGCAGCGCAACAATACCGCCCGTTAAGTTGTAGTAACTCGTTTGCTCAAAACCAACCTGATCCATCATCCCTTTTAAGGTTTCTTGATCGGGATGCATGCGGATAGATTCCGCAAGATAGCGGTAGCTGTCGGCATCATTGGCAATGATTTGGCCCATTTTCGGCAATAGATGGAACGAATACGCATCGTATACTTTGGATAATGGCTCAAGCACTGGCTTGGAGAACTCAAGTACCAACAAACGACCACCCGGTTTTAAAACGCGGAACATCGAGCTCAGCGCTTTATCTTTATCGGTTACATTACGCAGGCAAAAACTGATGGTAATGCAGTCGAAATAGTTATCAGGAAAAGGCAGTTCTTCGGCATTGGCTTGCACGTAATGTACGTTGCCCACTACACCTTTATCACGCAATTTATCGCGTCCGACATTGAGCATCGAGTTGTTGATATCAGCCAGAATAACATGACCTTTTTCGCCCACAATGCGTGAAAATTTGGCGGTGAGATCGCCCGTACCACCACCAAGATCCAAAATACGTTGGCCCGGGCGAGCGCCACTGCAATCAATGGTAAAACGCTTCCATAAGCGATGAATGCCACCAGACATCAGGTCATTCATCATGTCGTATTTGGCCGCAACCGAGTGAAAAACTTGCGCGACTTTGGCGACTTTTTCTTCTTTCGCTACGGTTTCAAAACCAAAGTGAGTGGTATTTTGTGTCTCTAATGCTGTTTTTGATTGCACGCTGGTATCCGTCATGAAGGTTCCTCTTGGGCAGCACTGTTTTGTTAAAGGCGACTGCGAGCGATCAGTTTACTTTATCCTCAGCGTGATGTCTTTCTACTAAAGGTGCATTTTCCACCGCACTGTCTGCCCATGCCTCATTTTGTGCTTGTTCGACCCATTCACTGTTTATGGAACGTTTTATCTCGACGCCAAGTTGTTTAAAACTTTCGGCTTGACGCAGTGCGTTGCCACGCCCTGTCGCGAGCTTATTCATCGCCCCTTGATAGTTTTGGTTTGCACGGTCTAACGCGCCGCCAAGCCCTTCCATATCCTCCATAAACAAGCGTAATTTATCGTACAATTTGCTGGCCCGCTCAGCGATCAACTTCGCGTTCTGGTTTTGTCGATCATTGCGCCATAAATTATCGATCGTACGCAGCGCAACCAACAAGGTGGTTGGGCTAACCAGCAAAATATTTTGCTCCATCGCCTCTTTTACCAAGCTGGGATCAGCTTGAATCGCCACTTGAAATGCAGGTTCGACAGGAATAAACATCAGCACGTAATCCAAACTTTGTAGCCCTTTGAGTTGATGATAATCTTTCTGACCGAGTCCTTTTATATGGGCGCGCAGCGCAAGTAAATGCTCACTTAATGCGCGAGCACTTTCACTTTCAGTTTGAGCATGGAAATAACGCTCATAAGCCACCAGCGCCATTTTCGAGTCAATCACCACCTGTTTGTCGTGTGGCAAATTGACGATCACATCCGGTTGATAGCGCTTACCAGCCTCGTTTTGCAAACTGACTTGAGTGTGATATTCGTGCCCTTCACGCAGGCCCGATTCGGTCAGCACCCGCGCGAGAACCACTTCGCCCCAATTGCCTTGCTGTTTATTGTCACCTTTCAGCGCTTGGGTCAAATTGAGTGCCTCTTGCGCCATCTGTTCATTGAGGCGTTGTAAGTTTTTCAATTCATGAACCAACGTATGGCGCTCTTTCGCTTCATGATTGAAGCTGTCATTGACCTGCTTTTTAAACCCTTCGAGCTGCTCTTTCAGTGGAGAAAGTAGCCCTTCCAAACTTTGACGGTTCTGCTGATCCACTTTCGCGGTTTTGACTTCAAATAACTGATTGGCTAGCTGCTCAAACTGCTGCTTTAGGCGTTCCTCAGCGTGTTCAAGTAACTGTAGTTTTTCTTGGCTCGATTGAATTTGCTGTTCATGCCGTGCTTCTTGCTCACGCAGTTGAGCCTCAAGTTGCGATTTCAGCTCACGCAGAGCATGCGCATCTTCCATGCTCTGTTGCCGCTCTTGCTTAACCACTTCGAAATAGCGCAGCTTTTCCATCGCGGCCATGAATTTCCCGTGCGATTGCTTAAGCTCAAATGCGGCTTTATCTCGTTCTTCATCCAGCTCATCCAACTCTTGTCGCGCCTGCTGCAAAGCTTGTTTGAGTTCGATTATCTGCTGCTGATGATGGGCTTGATGAGTCTCTAACTGCTGTTGTAATAGCTCACTTTTCAAATTGAGCTTCTGCTTAACCCACCAGCCAGCCACTGAGCCGCTCAGCACGGCGCTGCCTAACGTTGAAAGCACTAACGCTTGATTTTCGATAATCCATTGCATGATAACGGGTTAACTCATTTTATCAGTCATGGACAAATGGTATTTCGATACTGGATAAATGTCCAGTTTGTACAACTTCAAAGCAAACGATAAACTGACATCATTAAGCAACATTTGGACAACATCTGTTCTTTTTCTAGCCACCTGCCCTTAATCGCACAGTAGTGGTTTAGTCACTAAAAATGAGGCCATATGAACGAGCGACGCGCATTGGGATTTGGGTTATTGGCAGTATTATTGTGGTCAACGGTTGCCACGGCTTTCAAACTTACGCTGGCTGAATTTACGCCGATCCAGATGCTGACGGTTGCGAGTGCTGTCTCTGGATGCATACTGCTGGGCATTTGCGCGCAACAAAGCAAACTCAACCAAGTGGTGAGTACCTTTCTCGCTAACCCTTGGTATTACTTGTTATTGGGCTTAATTAATCCTCTCGCATACTACCTCATTCTGTTTAAGGCCTACTCACTGCTGCCCGCCTCTCAAGCGCAAGCGATCAACTACAGTTGGGCCATCACCCTGACACTGATGGCCGCTGTATTTTTAGGACAAACCATTCGTAAACAAGACTGGATAGCGTGTGCACTGAGCTATTTTGGAGTGATAGTTATCGCGACTAAAGGTGATATTTTGGCCATGCAGTTTGATAGCCCGTTGGGTGTTGGGCTAGCGCTTTTATCCACTTTGCTTTGGGCAGGATACTGGATTTTAAATACCAAAAACCAAGCGGATCCTGTTGTTGGCGTACTACTCGGCTTCTTAGTCGCGACTCCGCTTGCTTTTGTGCTTAGTTATTATGAAGGAGCACAATGGCAGCACATTAGCCTTCAAGGATGGGCAGCTGTCACTTATGTCGGCTTGTTTGAAATGGGGATCACCTTTGTTTTGTGGCTGAGCGCTCTCAAACTAACGCAAAACACCGCCCGCATCAGCAACCTAATCTTTGCCTCCCCATTTATCTCGCTCATTCTGCTAGCAACGATTATCGGGGAAGCCATTCACCCGACAACACTAATCGGTTTGATATTTATTATGTTGGGATTATTAGTACAGCAAATGAAGCGAAAAAAAGCACTGCCAACCCTCAATGAAGGCTAAATTGTGGCTCTGTTGTGCTGATCAGCTCTGCTATACTGATACACTGCGATAGCTATCGCAGTAAGTAACGAAGTGTGACGATGATGAATAAAGAACCTAACAACCTGCTCCCGAGCTTACAGGAGTTTTTAGACAGCCTTGATGAGCATGTTTGGTTAAAAGATCTGAACGGCGTGTATGTACTGTGTAACAAGGCTGTAGAACAAGCTTGGAACAAAAAAAAGTCACATATTGTTGGTAGCACAGATGAGCAACTTTTTGGCGCTGAACTTGCTCAGAAATTCATCGAAGCAGATCAATGGGTTGTAGACCAAAAACGACCTTTAGTAACCGACCGCTGCTCGCAACTTACCTCCAACGAACAACAGCACTGGTACGAAACAAGCAAATCCCCGGTTTATTCTACTGATGGGCATACCTTGCTTGGCGTGCTCGGCATGACTAGAGATATCTCCCGCTATCGCCAACTCGAAAACCAACTCAACCTCACAACACAAATATTTAATCATTCACGTGAAGGCGTCGTGATCACGGATGCACAAGCCAACATCATCAGCGTCAATGTTGCCTTTAGTGCCATTACGGGGTACCAAGCAGAAGAAGTGCTAGGTAACAACCCGCGCATTCTACAGTCGGGTTATCATGATGCCTCCTTTTACCAGCAGATATGGCAAACCATCCGCGATAAAAAGCCGTGGAAAGGTGAATTTGTTAATCGACGCAAAAACGGTAGCCTCTATCCTCAGTTATCGACCATTACTCCGGTATTTGATAATGAACTAGAAGTGGTCAATTACATTTGTGTTTTTGAAGATATTTCCCTTCGCCGCGAGCACGAAGAAACCATCAAACAGTTGGCGCATTTTGATGTATTGACGACGCTACCCAACCGAACAACCGCTCTACGAGAAATGGCAGTACAAATCAAACATAGCCAAAAGATTGGGGAGTCATTCGCCATACTGTTTTTAGATATCGACCACTTTAAGCATATTAATGACAGCTTTGGCCACTATAGTGGCGATCAGGCACTTATTGAGATTGCCAATCGCCTTAAAACCTGCTTGACCGATACGGATCACCTTGCACGAATTGGTAGTGATGAATTTGTAATATTATTAACCCACCTTGCTCAAGATAGTCACTTAAGCCCCATTATCTCTAAGATTTTTTCGATTTTTGAACAGCATATTGTGCTCGGGGAGGAGTCATTACGTTTATCGACAAGTATCGGTGTGGCAATCTACCCACAAGATGGTGAGACACCAGAAGCATTATTAAAAAATGCTGACACAGCCATGTATCAAGCGAAAAAAAATGGCCGCAATGGTTATGCGTTCTACTCACCAGAACTGACTGACATAGCCTTAACGCAAATCCGCTTGCAATCAGCACTATACCAAGCGCTGGAGCATGACCAATTTTATCTCGTCTATCAGCCCCAATTTGAACTAAGCAGTAACAAATTGCTCGGTTTTGAAGCCCTGATTCGTTGGCAACACCCTCAACTTGGTCAAATTTCTCCCGCCGAATTTATTCCGATTGCCGAAAAATCTGGCCTCATTACTTCAATTGGAGAGTGGGTACTGCGTACGGCCTGCGAACAAGGAAAAAAATGGTTCGATGATGGATATCATATCGATACTTTGGCTATTAATATTTCAACCATTCAGCTTAAGCAAGCTAACTTTCTTAGTAAACTGAAGGCAATTTTAGCGCACTCACAATTCCCCGCATGTAAGTTAGAACTCGAGATCACTGAAGGCTTTCTAATTGAAAACCAACAAAAAGCGATTCATGACCTGCAAAAAATTGTCGAACAAGGCATTCGTATCGCATTAGATGATTTTGGAACGGGCTACTCATCACTATCGTATTTAAAAGGCTTACCGCTGCAGAAGCTTAAAATCGATCGCTCCTTTATTCACGACATACCCGACAACTCGGAAAGTAACGCCATTGTTGCCGCCGTTGTGGCCATGGGAAAAAGTCTGTCACTCAACATTACAGCCGAAGGTATTGAAGATGAACAGCAACGTCATTACCTTAACAGCATTGGTTGCCAATTCGGTCAAGGATATTATTTAGGCAGGCCGGTTGGTGTTAAAGAAGCAACCGAGTTACTAAAGCAGCACCAAAACCCATAATGGGAGTATTTTAGTACCATAAGGACCAAGGTGTGCGGAATTACACCCACTGTCCGGCGACATAGCCGCTTGACCAACACCATTGGAAATTATAGCCGCCAAGCCAGCCCGTTACATCCATTACCTCACCAATAAAATAGAGGCCAGGAACCGATTTGCATTCCATGGTTTTCGATGAGAGGCAATCGGTGTCTACGCCACCTAATGTGACTTCGGCTGTGCGATAACCTTCAGTACCATTGGGAAGAATCGGCCAATGTTGTAAATCGTGTGCGATAGCGGTTATTTCGTGTGGGTTTAACTGTTTGAGCGGTTTATCGACAAAAGCTTTACGCTCAATCAGCACTTCAACCAAACGCTTAGGCAGTACTTTTGCGAGTGTGTTTTTTAAGCTTTGATTTGGGTGTGCTTCACGTGATTCATTCAATAGCCGCTCGATGTCTACTTCCGGCACTAAGTTGATACTGACCTTCTGCCCCGCTTTCCAGTAAGAAGAAATTTGCAACACCGCCGGCCCAGATAAACCACGATGAGTAAACAGCAGTGCTTCTTTAAACACAGTGCCATCTTCAGTAGTGATTTCAGTTGGAATGGCAATGCCGGCCAGTTCGGCGAAATCTTCTTTATCTTGTTTATGCAGTGTAAAAGGCACGAGCCCGGCCGTGGTTGGGATCACCGCCAGTCCAAACTGCTCTGCAATTTTGTAACCAAAAGGAGTCGCACCAAGCTTGGGCATCGACAAGCCACCCGTTGCGACCACCAGTGACTGGCACTCGATCGGCCCGTCATTGGTGGTGAGCTGAAAGCCGTTTGGCACCTTCTCTATCGATTGAATCTCGACTTGATAACGCTGCTTGACCGTCGGTAAATCGCACTCTTTTAGCAAAATATTGACGATGTCCTTCGCCGAATCAAGGCAAAAGAGCTGGCCATGATCGCGCTCTTCAAACGCAATATTGTATTTACTGACCAGCGAGATAAAGTCCCACTGGCTGTACTGCGATAACGCTGATTTAACGAAATGGGGATTGCGGCATAAATAGTTGGCGGCCGATAGTTCATAATTGGTGAAATTACAGCGACCGCCACCTGAGATCAAAATTTTACGGCCAGGCTTTTTGGCATGATCGAGAACGCATACGCTGCGCCCGCGCAGGCCAGCTTGCGCGGCGCACATTAGCCCGGCGGCGCCAGCACCAATAACGACAACATCAAACGACTGACTCATGCTTTCACCTTCATTTAATTAGACGCACACGCACCTAATGACAAACAAAAAGGATGCAGCGCTAGTGGCGTACATCCTTATCAATGGGGGACATTTTAACGACTAATTGAGTGAAGACAAGGTTAATCCACCAGCGACGGTATTAGACGAGCTGCTCGGCAAGCTCGCGCCCTTTTCCGCGAACGGCGTCAATTGTTTCAGCAAATGTGGCAGATATTGCCAGCACACGAGCATCTGGGTGCTCAGCCAGAAATAAGCGTTTTTCTTTTTCGGTCAGGATATCCCATTGATGGTGGATATCACGGGCAAAATGCAATACACGGGCAAGTTTTGGTGAAAGCTGCGCTTTTTCTGGCTGCGCAGAGTAGGCGATCGCATCGACCATCTCATCAGGAAACTTCCAAGCTTTGGCTAGCTTCGCCCCCAGTACATTCGCATCGGTATGAATGATTTGCTGTTGTGCTTCTAGTTCAACTTCACCAGCATCAACACAAAGGCGAATTTTCAACGCTTCTTGCGGCGCTAATGTGTGGATCATCAATTGGCCAATGTTGTGCAATATTCCGGTAGTAAAAACGCTATTGGCATCGAGTTTACAAGCGGCCCCCAGTTTGCTGGCGATAATGGCAATTTCAAAGGTATCGGACCAATATTGCTGCAGATCCAAGGTTTCAATTTTAGGAAAAGCGCTGGATAATACCGATGCCACCACCATAGTTCTCACCGAGCCACTTCCGACACGAATCACCGCATCATTGATAGAGGCCACTGTGCGGCTTCCGCCAAAATGTGCCGAATTTGCAAGGCGAAGCAGCCGCGCACTCAACACTTGTTCCATGGCAATTTTTTTTGTGAGCGCACCAAAATCGACCTCTTCCTTATTAACCATTTCGAGTAGTTCTTGTAATACTTGTTGAATACGAGGTAACTCATTCAAACGTGCGAGCAGTGCTTTTTCATCCATTATTTTTCTCCTTTCGATTGCTCTTGCTAATAATAGTCGCCGCACAATGAAGATGCATAATAGTGAAGAAATAAGTCGATGACTTTATACAGACGATAAAAAAGGAGCACGATAGCTCCTTTAATCAATACAATGACTGGCTCAGTTATACGATACAAGCCGCGAAGGTTGTCACCGCCAGCAATGACATCGACAAGATAAACAGCGCTCTAACGCGATCACACTTGCCCGTAAATAGGGGATCGTGGTGATGGTGATACTCTTTACCTTTCAAATAATGGAAAAGACGAACCTGCTTGGTGACATTACCGTGAGTGGTAAAAAAGCCACCGCCATCCACTTGTTGATAAAGCAATGGATGAGCTTCACGCATGATGTAAATAAGTGAGCGTAGCGCCGTAAGATACCTGACTAGGTTAACCCCAGTGACCAGCATTAGCGCAAATAAAATTGTATCCCCAGTGATCATCTTTTCCTCCCTACACCTTTGCATAGAACCCAAAGAAAAAGACGATCGCTTCATACTCTTTCTGCTGCGATTACACAGCTTGGGTATCCATTACAGAAGATGAGCCGGCTTTTGCCATTGCGGCTAGGTCTTTGTCGATGAAGAACAGCGCCTTACCATCATCACCCACAAGCTCTAGCTTATCTAAAATCCCTTTAAACAACTTCTCTTCTTCATGTTGCTCCGCAACGTACCACTGAAGGAAGTTAAACGTTGAGTAGTCTTGAGATGTGAACGCCGCATGAGCGAGTTTATTAATCTGCTGAGTAATCATCTGCTCATGTTGATAAGTTTCGCGAAACACTTCACCAAGGCTCGTAAACTTATGTTTTGGCGCTGCGATCGCACCAAGGATAGGCAGTGCACCCGTTTCACTCACGTAGGTGAATAAACGCTGCATGTGCTGCATTTCTTCTACGGCATGAGCGCGTAAAAACTCGGCAGCACCTTCAAATCCTTTATCTTCACACCAAGCACTCATTTGTAAGTATAGATTGGATGAAAAAAATTCCAGATTAATTTGTTCATTCAGTTTTTCAACCATAGCTTGTGACAACATGTCGACTCCTAGTTTATGTAACGATTTGAATTGACTATACCATGAACCTCACCATAACACTTTGAGTCAGGTATGCGGATATGAGATCACGACGACAAAAAACTCTCGGCCTCAGTGCTAATCTTTAATCAGTACCCCATCAGGAGATAATACAATGAGTTATCAACATATTTTGGTTGCCATTGATCTTTCAGAAGACAGTAAACTCTTAGTCGACAAAGCTGTTGCACTGGCAAAACCACTCGATGCTGACGTTTCTTTCATTCACATTGATGTCAACTATGCCGAGCTGTATACCGGACTCATTGATATCAATTTAGCAGAAACTCAACATCACGCGATGGAAGCGTCACAAAAGCAGCTGCAAGCCTTAGCGGAACACGCGCAATACCCTATCCGCCATACACTAGTAGGCAGCGGCGACCTCAGTAATGAGCTCTGCGAAACCATCGCCGAATTCAGTGTTGATTTGGTGGTCTGCGGTCATCATCAAGATTTTTGGAGCAAGTTACTCTCATCCACTCGGCAACTGATTAACTGTTCGCCAGTCGACATGCTTGTAATACCACTTCACGACTGACGACAAGCCAAAACTCGGTTAGACTGCGGGTTATTTACTGTTCAGCGTTGTTTGTTATGGCCTATCTCTCTGCAGTCACCCTACTTTGGGCATTTTCATTTAGCTTGATCGGCGTTTATCTCGCCGGTCAAGTCGATTCTTGGTTCGCGGTTTGGATGCGCGTTGCATTAGCGAGCTTAGTATTTCTACCTTTGATCAGGTTTAAAACCGTTCCCGCTCCGTTGATCGCTAAGTTGATGACCATTGGTGGAATTCAACTGGGCCTGATGTACTGTTTCTACTATCAATCATTTTTACTGCTATCGGTTCCTGAAGTTTTGCTGTTTACGGTGTTTACACCAATCTACGTCACGCTGATCTACGATCTACTGAAAGGCCGCTTTTCTCCGTGGTACTTAGTGACGGCGGCCATTGCCGTAATCGGTGCCGTTTTTATTAAATTTGCAGCAATAAACGAGCACTTTTTGCTGGGTTTTTTGGTGGTGCAAGGGGCTAACCTCTGTTTTGCTATCGGCCAAGTGGCTTATAAATACGTCATGGAAAAAGAGACCATCACTTTAGCGCAACACAGCGTATTCGGTTATTTCTACTTAGGTGCATTGGTGGTGGCAAGCGTGGCATTTTTACTGTTTGGTAATAGTGAAAAACTGCCCACTACCTCTTTGCAATGGGGTATTTTGATCTACTTAGGGGTAATTGCTTCTGGGCTTGGTTACTTCGTGTGGAACAAAGGAGCCTGTTTAGTCAATGCAGGCGCATTAGCGATTATGAATAATGCGCTGGTTCCCGCAGGATTAGTGGTGAATATTCTGATTTGGAATCGCGACGTAGATTTAATGCGCCTTGCAATTGGCGGCGTGATCATTTTGCTCTCACTGTGGGTCAATGAAACTTGGGTAAAGCGCAAAGTCGCTGCCAGCCGTACTCACTGAATCAGGTTGAGCGTTAAAAACAACAAAGCCCGCAATCATCGCGGGCTTTGTTGTTGAAAAAGGGCCATCGTAGCTCGGTTTAACTCACCATCTGTTTTCAGTAAACCATCTATTTTTAGTAAACTATCTGTTTTTAGTGAATCTGCCGTTGTAGTGAACGTTCACTAACCGAAGAAATTCGTTGATTCACATCGGCAAACTTTACTTGTAATGCAGGGTGTTTCTTTAACAGTTTTTGCTGCTGTTTCAGCACTTTCTCTAACTTCTTCAGTACTTTTTTTTGTTTTTTTAACGCTTTCTTGTTCTGTTTTTCCGATCGCTTGGCGGCCTTTTTACCTTTGTCCGTCATGCCATCTGACGTACCAGAGCGCAGTTGTTTCTTCCCTTCCGAAACAAGCTTTGTCGATGCACTCGGAATAGCAGCAGGCTTACACAGCGTGTTTTTATCCGATGATGAACGAGCACATGAGCGACAAAGAAATTTTGGCGCAGCCACAATCTGATGGATATCCCCAAGCTGGCTAGTAATATCGTGTCGGTTCAATTTGCATAAACGCTTATTCATGTACGCCTCGATCACGAATAGGAATAATTATTAGTTAGATATACAATTCCAAACACGATTAAGCAAGCACTAAATTACATCTATGGGCCACGAGATTTTCTCGCCAAAGCTAACGTATTGAATGCGTTAGACCATCGCCGCTTTCACATACACATCAAAACGATTTTTCTTGGTTTCAATCGCCATACTCGGCTTTTGTTTGTCTAACCAATCGGCATAGTCAGGACGCTTCACCACCACGCGTTTGGTCGCCAAACTCAAGGCTGGATTTAATAATGCATCAGCATCCAAGTCAGCGCCCACCAGCGATTGAAAGACGCGCATCTCCTTTTTTACCAAAGCCGTTTGTTTTTTACTTTCCGGGTGCGGGTACATGGGGTCAAGATACACCACATCTGGCTTTACAAAATTTTCATCTTGCGCCAGTTTTTCGAGCGCATCATGACTCGAAGCGTGAAGTAACGACATTCGCTCGCTTACCCAGCCACCAATCTCTGCATCTTGCTTGGCACGCTCTAAACCATCATCGAGCAGCGCGGCCACAACGGGATGCCGCTCGACCATTTGCACTTTACAGCCAAGCGAGGCCAACACAAAAGCATCACGACCTAACCCAGCCGTTGCATCTAACACGGTCGGTGTCGCTCCTTTGTTTAGTCCAGCAGCTTTGGCTATCGACTGACCTTTACCGCCACCAAATTTACGTCGGTGAGCAACCGCCCCCGTGACTAAATCGACATAAATAGCGCCGAGTTTAGGCTCATCCAGTTTACGCAACTCAAGACGATACTGAGTTAATACCAAGGCAAATGGGCTCTCAGCGCATGGTTTTAATCCCCAGCGCGCGGCTAATGTATCCAAATGTGCTTGCTGAGCAGGAACTTCGCAAATCAGTTGTAGCTGCAAGTTAACTCCGAAACAAAAGAAATAATGAGGAGGCTTGAGTTTACCCAATTTTCACTGACGTGACTAAAGCTTATCGCTTTTCTTAAACGGCGGCTTACGAGAAACAACGACCAGTGATAAACTGAGCGAACCATTTCAATGATAAGGATGCTGTGATGCAAGCCACTACCGCTAAACTGGACGAACTCGACCGCGCCATTTTAAAAATTTTAATGGACGATGCACGCACGCCCTACGCAGAAATGGCCAAGCAGTTCAACGTTAGTCCTGCCACTATCCATGTTCGCATTGAAAAGATGAAATCGGCCGATATCATTCAGGGTACGGAAGTGATCGTCAATACCAAAAAATTGGGTTATGACGTGTGTTGTTTTATCGGTATCAATCTCAATGCCGCGCGAGACTACCATTCGGCGCTCGCCAAACTCAATGCGCTGGATGAAGTGGTGGAAGCCTATTACACCACAGGAGCCTATAATATTTTTGTGAAGTTAATGTGCCGCTCGATTGAGGAATTACAATTTGTGCTGATCGACAAATTACAGGCAATTGATGAAGTGCAATCCACAGAGACGCTTATTTCCTTGCAGAACCCGATTAACCGAAATGTGAATCCTTAATCACCGAAGCCGCAAACACCACGCAATAAAAAGCCCGAAACTAAATTCCGGGCTATGGCATCGGTACTGATAATAAATTATTTGTTCAGATAAGTTAAAAGCTCTTCAGCCGAAATACCCTGCTTTGCCAATTCCTTCGCCATGATTTCGACTTGCTCGCCTTTACGCGCTTCAATCACTTGTTGAAACTGAAAGACTAAATCACGCAGAACTGGTAATGGTACTTGTTTGGCGGCACTGCGAATACGCTCACTACTTTGGTTGCCTAATTCATTCAGCAATTTTCCGAACATGACCTTTTCTGGAGACTCGTCGAGTTGTTCCCAAATTCGAGCCATTTCATAGGTTGTCATTGACATTGTTGTTTCGTTTCCAAAGTGCAATTGAAATAATTAAGTGACTAAATATACACCCGTTAAAAAGAATATAAAACAGCAGGTGACAATTTATTAATTCACCACTAATTGATGCCAATAACGCCCTGCTTTAGAAAACAGGATAAACAACGCTGGCGCAATCAGCCACATTTGCAGTGCAATTAATATCTGAGGCTCTAACCCAACACGCTGCATGGTGCCAACTAACAGGCCAGCACCACTCATCTGAAACAAACCAAGCAGTGCTGCGGCGGTTCCCGCACGGTCACCAAATGGCGCCAGTGCTTTTCCTGCGGCCGCTCCCAGAATCCAAGCAAAACCGATTGATGACATAAAAATGGGCAGCATAAAGGCAATCGCCGTTTTCTGTTGTGCCAGCGCGACCATGGTAGTCCCCGCAACCAATAACGTGCCAATTCCAACCACCAGCGCCATATGGGTACCAAACCTATCCATAAATTTCGGCGCACTCAGGCAAGCAACGATATTAATGATGGCATTGAGTCCAAACCAGAAAGTAAATTCATTCATGGTCAATCCATAACCTTCCATTAATACCACTGGGGCAGAAGTGACATAGGCTAAAATAACCGCCATCGCTAACATACATAATGAAGCATGGAAGAGAAAAGATGGTGTTTTCAATACGGACCAGTAACGCGATAACTTAAAGAACGCTTGCTGTTCGGTGGCTTGTGGGTTGGTTTCTTTCATACCAATCACCATCATTAAACCCGCGACCACGGCAAAACCGGCCATAAAGCTGAAGTTACTGCGCCAGCCAAATTGCTGAGTTAACCAACTACCAAGGATTGGCGCTAATGCAGGAATAAAACAGATTGCACCATTTAAGTAGCTGATCATTTTGCCGCTACGTTGTGGGCCAAAAATATCGCGAACTGTTGCAAAAGCCGCTACCGATGTCGCGCACGCACCGAAGCCTTGTAGTAGCCGAGCCATCAGCATCCATTCAATACTTTGAGCGGCCCACGCCAAGCAAGCACTCAATGCATAAATACTGATCCCTCCTAATGCAACAGTTCGACGACCGAGTTTGTCCGCTAGCGGGCCAGCAAAGAGTTGACCGACTCCCATAGCAAACAGAAACCAAGTAATCGTATCTTGTGCATAAGCGTGTTCCACGTGAAACGTTTGAGAAATTTGCGGTAAAGCTGGTAGATAAATATCAATCGCTAACGGGCTAAACAGAACCAACAAAATCAGTAATGCCAATTGACGCTTGCTATGCGCGTCAGAGGTTATTTGCTTCACGAAACACTCCAGTAATGAGAAAGAACACACTTTTACAACTCGGCTATAATAGAGCAATGATGATATGAATAGAAATGGCTTATACTCATCACAATTATTCCCAAATGGAAATACAGATGAATATAGAAAAATTAGCCAGAATCGATCTTAATTTGCTTGTTTGTCTGTCCGTACTGCTAGAAGAACTGAACGTAACGCGCGCCGCCCATCGCCTCTGTTTGAGTCAATCTGCCGTCAGTAAATCGCTTGCCAAGCTTCGTCAGCAGTTTAATGACCCGTTGTTTATTCGTAATTCACATGGCTTAAAGGCAACGCCACAAGCGCTCTATCTCAAACCCAAACTCGACACTCTCATCAATCAGCTCGAGCTACTCACTCAACCACAACAATTTTCACCACAAAGCAGTGAATACCGTTTTCATATTGCGGCAGTAGAAAGCGTCTACCCATTAATTCTCCCCCATTTTTTGCCCGCTATTTTCAGCCAAGGTCCAAACCTCAACATCAACACTCACTCATGGAATGATCAAACCTTTAAGAAATTGCAGCTTGGTGAGTTGGATTTAGGCATTACCGGCAAGGACATTGATATCAATGATGCCAAATTAACAATGCTGCCACCCAGTGATATCTGTGAGCAAGAGATCTATCGAGATAGCCAAATGTGCGTGGTACGTAAAGACCACCCAGCATTACGAGACAATTGGACGTTAGAGCGCTATTTATCGCTACGTCACGTACAAGTACGCTGCGATGGTAATGATCGCTGGCTACTCGACTATCGCTTGGCGGATATCGGCCGAGAAAGGGACATCGCAATTACAGTACCGGATTTTAATAGTGCCGCCAGCCTTTGTACTTATACTGATTTTATCTTTACCGCGCCGAGCCACTTCACCCACCTAGTAGCCAAGCAGATGGATCTCGTCGTTTTGCCATTACCGATGGAATTTCCACCTATGGCTTATACGTTATTTTGGCACAGAGACAGAGAAAGTGACCCCGCATTGAGCTGGTTAAGGCAGATGATCCAAACCAAAACACTGCATCTCAGATGAAGCTGCGGTTTGCGCCAGTTCGATAAAAAGAGTAGCTTATTGAAGCTCGTCCCCATCGCCACAACCCCATAGACACAATAATAAAGTCAGGGTTTGCTATGGATTTGCACAGTTCCCTACACCTACAACGGACGGTTATGAGAAAGGATATAACACAGATGCATGATTCAATCGCACAACGCGTATCAGCCTTACGTGGCTGGCTCACACAACAAGGGCTTGATGCCATCATCATTCCACACGAAGATGAATATCTCGGGGAATATGTACCACAACACAACGAACGCCTTCATTGGTTAACTGGTTTTACTGGCTCGGCAGGCGCGGCTGTGGTCACCCACGATAACGCGGCTATTTTTGTGGATGGCCGCTATACAGTGCAAGTTCGTAAACAAGTGCCAGAGGCAACCTTTGAGTACCGTCACTTGATTGAAGAGCCCGTTCTCGATTGGCTCCAAAGCGCATTGGTCTCAGGTAGTAAAGTGGGATTTGATCCGCGCATGCATCGAGCAAGCTGGCTTAAAGCAGCACAGGCAAAATTGTCTGATGAGTTACAGCTTATTGCCGTCGGCAGTAACCCAATCGATGAGTTATGGAAGGACCGTCCTAGCGCTGCAATTTCAGCAGTGCGCTTGATGGGTAATGAACTCGTCGGTATCAGTAGCCATGATAAGCGTGAGCAAATAGCTCATCAGCTGAGTAAGAAAAAGATTGATGCGGCGGTACTGACAGAACTTGATTCCATCTGCTGGCTGCTAAATATCCGTGGCCTTGATGTTTCCCGATTACCAGTATTACTTTCCCATGCCATTATTTATGCTGACTCCAGCGTCGATTTCTTCCTTGACCCTGCTCGTCTTCCTGCGGAATTTGACAAGCATGTCGGTGGCGGCGTTCGCGTTCACCATCCAGATCAATTAGAAAAGCAGCTTAACTTACTCGCAGGTAAAAAGGTGATGATCGATCCTGCTACCAGTAATGCATGGTTTACGCTGACTTTACAAAATTCCGCTGCTGAAATCATTAATGACGCCGATCCGTGCTTACTGCTAAAAGCGGCAAAAAATGCAACCGAAGTCTCTGGAATGAAAGCGTGCCACGTGCGTGATGGTGTGGCGATGACGAAATTTCTTGCTTGGTTGGATAATGAAGTGGCTAGCCAAAGACTGCATGACGAAGGCTATTTATCTGACCGCTTACAAGCATTTAGAGAGGAAGATCCAACTCTAGCCGATCTTAGTTTTGATACTATTTCAGCGGCAGGCAGTAATGCAGCTATGTGCCATTACAACCACATCAACCAAGTAAAACCAAGACAATTAGCCCAAGACTCACTTTATCTTGTCGATTCTGGCGGCCAATATTGTGACGGTACGACTGACATTACGCGTACCATTGCTATTGGTAACCCCAGTGAAGAGATGAAAAAACAGTTCACTTTAGTGCTTAAAGGTCATATTGCACTAGCCAGAGCACGCTTTCCAAAAGGCACTTGTGGTCATCAGCTTGATGTACTTGCCCGTCAGCACCTATGGGCTAATGGCTTCGATTATGATCATGGCACAGGTCATGGAGTCGGCCACTTTTTGAGTGTCCATGAAGGGCCACAACGCATCAGCAAAGTTTTCAACAACGTCGCACTGCTTCCAGGTATGGTACTGTCGAACGAGCCCGGTTATTACCGTGCCGATGCGTTTGGCATTCGTATAGAAAACTTAGAACTGGTGGTCGAAGTTGAAACACAAGGTGATTTCTCTGTGTTGGGGTTTGAGTCACTCACGCGTTGCCCGATTGATAAGCGCGCGATCAACATCAATATGTTAACTCGACCAGAGCTCACATGGTTAAATGACTACCATCAAAAAGTATGGGATCAAGTTGGTCCACTCGTTGAGGGTGATAACAAAGCGTGGTTGCGCCAAGCGACACTGCCTATTGAGCATGATTAAACTTCAACATGATAAAACAAATGCGCTGTAGGTAGTCTCTGTGTAGTAACTTAACCTAGAAAGATGAAAGGCGACCTCGGGTCGCCTTTACTTAAACTTATGATTCTCTTAACTCGAATTCACCTTATTAGCCAAATCACCATACTTTAATGAATGCATCCATATGTTTCACGTGAAACGTGCAAGCCATGACCTCATCCAGAATAGGCAGCATGCCAATCTCGCCACACAACTTCAAAGCCTTGCCCTTTAACAGCGGCGGCAACTTGTGCGGCTGTACGTTCATCGCTAATCACAAATTGCTCAAGCTCGGCCTCTTGCATTGCATAACCTCCAGGCTGTGTTTTTGATCCCGCCGATATGCTGGTGATCCCCAGTGGAATGAGCTTATCCCTAAAGTGCGCCGATTCACGGGTAGAAAGCGAGAGTTCCACTTCTGAATTGAGCAAGCGAAATGCACAGATGAGCTGAACCAGCTGCTTGTCAGACATAACCGATTTAGGTTGCAGGCCTCCTTCACAAGGTCGCAAGCGAGGAAACGAAATCGAATAGCGCGTCTTCCAATATCTCTTTTCAAGATAATCCAGGTGAGCGGCCACGTAAAAACAATCGGCCCGCCAATCTTCCAAACCAATCAAAGCGCCAAGACCAATCTTATCAATCCCTGCCCGAGCAAGTCGGTCCGGTGTTTCTAGGCGAAAGTTAAAATCCATTTTGTTGCCTCGCAAATGATGTAAAGCGTAAGTCGATGGATGATAAGTCTCTTGATATACCATTACCGCATCTAAACCTAAGCTCTTTAGCTCCGCATAGTGCGCTTGCTGAAGCGGTTGAACCTCCATAGCAACATAGCTGACTTCACGCTTTATCAACGGCAGTATCTGCCGGAAATAGTTCATACCTACTTTGGTTTCATGCTCACCAGTGACCAGCAACACATTATCAAACTGCATCTGCTTGATAACCGCCAATTCACGTTCAACTTCATACAAACTTAATGTACGCCGCTTGATGTGATTCTCCATCGAAAATCCACAATAAGTGCACGCATTGGCACACAAATTTGAAAGATAAAGCGGGATATAAAAAGAAAGAGTATTGCCAAAGCGTTGCCTCGTCAGTGAGTAAGAAAGTTGCGCTAACTGCTCGATATAAAGCTCAGCAGCAGGAGAGATTAATGCCTTGAAATCCTCCAAATCGCGCTTCTCTTTATGCAATGCTCGCTCGACATCTGACGCTGTTTTGGAACGGATTGATAACGCAATATCGTCCCAATCGAGTTGTTTGAAACGTTCTAAAAAGCTCATCGCTATTGATCCAAAAATGCAGTTAGAGGGCTGGATGCGATAGCATGATGAACCTGAGTTGCAAGCCCAGCCTCATAAGCCATTCGACCCGACTCCACCGCCAACTTAAATGCCAACGCCATTTGTATCGGATCGCGCGCGGCCGCAATTGCGGTGTTAACTAAGACAGCATCCGCGCCCAATTCCATCGCAAAAGCCGCATGCGAAGGCGCGCCAATACCGGCATCAATAATCACGGGTACACGAGCTTGGTTAATGATGATTTCTAAAAAATCTCGTGAGACCAGCCCCTTATTCGATCCAATTGGCGCACCTAATGGCATTACGGCCGCGCACCCCACCTCCTCTAAACGCTTACACAACACGGGGTCAGCATGGCAATAAGGTAATACGATAAATCCATCTTTCACTAATTGTTCCGCTGCCTTTAACGTTTCGATAGGGTCAGGCATCAGATACTTAGGATCGGGATGAATTTCTAGCTTCAGCCAAGATGTCGATAACGCTTCACGCGCTAAATGGGCTGCAAAAATCGCATCCTTCGCATTTTTCGCACCCGATGTGTTGGGTAAAAGATGGACGCCTGACTCGATAAGTGGCGCTAAAATATCATCATTTAGTTGATTAAGATCGACTCGCTTTAATGCCATTGTCGCCATTTGTGAACCAGATATGGCAATAGCTTTTGTCATTAACTCTCGGTTGGCAAATTTCCCCGTACCAGTGAACAGGCGAGATTCAAACTGTTTATTCGCTATCGTTAACATTTAGCCTCCTGCAATGGCTTGAAACAGCGATATTTGATCGCCTTCACTTAATAGGGTCGTTGACCACGCACTACGCGGCACTACGCTCTGATTCAGGGCAAACACGCAACCGGTAATCGTGATCGAAAGCAGTTTGGTGAGATCCGCAATACTGGTTCCCGCTGAAACTTGATGAAACTGCTGATTAATCTTGATCGTTATATCTGACATGTGGCTTCTCCCTTCATCTGATCAGTCTGTGGGTACCCACACACCTCGCACTGAGGATCTTTAACAACATTTAAGGTTTGGAATTGAAACAAATGAGCATCAAACAGTGTCAGTTGGTTAGCATTACGCATCGTCTGTCGAGTCAATATCATGATGGCTTGTAAAGCTTGCAGGGTTCCGATGATTCCGACGACAGGCCCCAGAATACCGAATTCATTACAACGCTGCACGGCAGGCAGTTCGCTATCAGGCACTAAACAGTGATAACAAGGTGACAACGGCAGTTGATCAAAAGCAATGACTTGCCCCTTCCATCCAATAGCCGAACCTGAAATCAATGGCTTAATTAGTTTACGGCACAACTGGTTAATTTGCTGACGACTGTGGATGTTATCCGTGCAGTCAAGAACGACATCAGCATTCAGCACTTCCAGTTCGAGCTGAGTACCAATAAGGCGTTTAGATATCGCTCTTACTCTGCAATCAAGGTTGATGGCTTTAATTTGTTCTGCCATCGCATCGACTTTGGTTTGACCAATTTGCCTCTCTCGGTAGATCACCTGCCGAGGTAAGTTGCTACTTTCAACTCGGTCATCATCCACTATTACCAGTTGTCCAATACCAGCACTCGCCAAATACAAAACGGCCGCAGATCCTAAACCACCACAACCAATAACCAGCACTCGGCTATCAAGTAAAGATTGCTGTCCATTCTCACCTATTTCAGGGAGCGCAAGTTGTCTTTGATAACGGATAAATTGCGCATCAGAAAGCATAATCACATACCTCCTCAGCACGACTTGGTAATCGGTTTTGTATGATTCGATTGAAACTATCAATGACCAACTGAGGTGATTTTGCTTCTGTTACTGCACGTACAACGGCCAAGCCTGATACATCGCACTGCCAAACTTGCAATGCGTTATCTAGGTTAATTCCGCCAATTGCAACTGTGGGTGTTTTTGCACTTACAACTTCATCTGAGTTGGCGGCACAACTTAAACTCTCAATTAGCTGCTGGTAAAGTTTCAACCTAACAAGCCCCTGTGGCTTAGAGGGCATAATTTTGGTGGTGGTTGGGAATATGTGACCCAAAGCGATATAGCTGGGATTTAGTGAAGCGATGTTCAGAATCTCATAATAGCCGTGAGTTGAAATGCCTAAACAGATCCCAGCTTGAGCAATTTGTGCTAAATCTGCATTGGTGAGATCTTCTTGTCCAAGATGAATGCCAAAAGCACCATGCTTTATCGCAAGCTGCCAATGATCATTAATGAAAACCTGTGCTTGATAGGTTTGTCCAAGCTCAATAGCAGCGATAATTTGTGATTCAAGATCAGGATGTGTTGAATCTTTTATTCGCAGTTGGATTGTCTTTACATCAAACTTCAATAACCGCTCGACCCACTCAGCGCTATCCACAACAGGGTAAAGGCCAATATTTTTGTCTATCTTTGGAAAACAGATATAATTTTGTTTATCGTCAGCAAAGATGCCAGCTACTGAATGTTGTAGCTGAGGAAAATATCGGCTATCCGTTGGCCATGTTTCACGTGAAACACTCATTGCCGCGCGAGCAACCACTAAAGCATCCTCTAGTGGAAAGTCGAGACACAACAATGATAGAACCCAAGCAAAGTGCTCACTCTTTGCATCAGCAGCATGAGCATTCGTAGAGTATCTTATACTACGCAGCTCTTCTCCGTGATACCACTCATCAACATAGTCGTGTGAGTCAGCAGCGGTAAGCCCTATCTTGACCAAACCAGTTTCTCGTTTCTGGGAGTGCTCAAATGGCATTTGAGCGCAAAAATTGACTTGGTATTGCAAGAATAAATTGGGCTTATCAGTTAAAACACTTAGCGCATCTTCGCACGAGGCTAAGTAATCGCTGCCAATCAAAGATGAGTATGAAGGCGTTACTAATTGACAATATAAAGTTGGGCTGGCACCCCAAAAAATATCATCGATATCAAAACCATGATGCTTGGCCAATAGCAAAACCTGTTGTACTTGAGCAGTCAACGCAATGTCATCACGGGGGATAAGTAATTGAATCATCTAATTACTCCTCGCTAACGACTGACCGTTGAGTAACAGCAGGATGATAAAGCTCTGATCCTGAGGCTTTAAACTCTTGTGATTTCTGTCTCATGCCTTGTAACGGGTCATCTAGCAGCGTAACGGAAATGAGCGCATCAGCAGCAACTTGCTTGGTATCTAGCGCATACTCTCGAACCTCTTGAGAGATTTTCATCGAGCAGAATTTCGGCCCGCACATAGAGCAAAAATGCGCAACTTTACCAGACTCTTGCGGAAGAGTTTCATCGTGAAAAGCACGCGCCGTAACTGGGTCTAATGCAAGATTGAATTGGTCTTCCCAACGAAACTCAAAACGTGCTTTCGATAACGCATTATCGCGCACTTGTGCTCCCGGGTGCCCTTTCGCAAGGTCTGCAGCATGTGCTGCCAATTTATAAGTAATTAAACCCGTTTTAACATCTTCTTTGTTTGGTAAACCAAGGTGCTCTTTCGGTGTTACATAGCAAAGCATCGCGCAGCCATACCAGCCAATCATCGCAGCACCAATACCGGAAGTGATGTGATCATATCCCGGAGCAATATCGGTAGTTAATGGGCCCAAAGTATAGAATGGCGCTTCATGGCAATGCTTTAATTGTTCATCCATATTCTCTTTAATCAAATGCATGGGGATATGGCCAGGGCCTTCAATAATGACCTGTACATCATATTCCCACGCTATTTTGGTCAACTCACCTAAAGTGCGCAGCTCTGCAAATTGTGCTTCATCGTTAGCATCGGCAATGGATCCTGGCCGTAGTCCATCCCCTAAGGAAAGGGCAACGTCATACTTGGCGCAAATTTCACAAATTTCACGGAAATGAGTGTAAAGAAAACTCTCAGTATGATGGGCTAAACACCATTTAGCGATAATAGAGCCGCCACGCGAAACGATGCCAGTAACACGTTTCGCGGTCATTGGCACATAACGAAGCAATAAACCAGCATGAATTGTAAAGTAATCAACACCTTGTTCCGCTTGCTCGAGTAAGGTATCGCGCATTACTTCCCATGATAAATCCTCCGCAATACCATTTACTTTTTCCAATGCTTGATACATGGGCACAGTGCCAATCGGTACGGGACTATTACGCAAAATCCATTCTCGAGTTTCGTGAATATTGCGCCCAGTAGAGAGATCCATCACGGTATCCCCACCCCAGCGGGTTGCCCATACCAATTTTTCAACCTCTTCTTCAATTGATGAAGAGACGGATGAGTTACCGATATTCGCATTCACTTTGACGAGAAAATTACGACCAATGATCATCGGCTCTGATTCCGGATGGTTAATATTCGACGGGATAATGGCTCGTCCTTCGGCAACTTCACGACGCACAAACTCAGGAGTTATTCGCTTTGGTAGATTAGCCCCCAAATGAATCACTGCATGTTGCTGGCTCAGCTGTGCATCCATACACTCTCCCCGTCGCGTATTTTCGCGAATGGCAATGTATTCCATTTCGGGTGTGATAACACCTTGCCGCGCATAATGAAGTTGAGTAACGCACTTCCCTTTCTTTGCTCGGCGTATGGCTGGCAAGTTCCCATAACGTAGTTCGTCCAATGTATCATCAAATAAACGTTCTTTAGTGTAAGCAGAACTGACCTCATCAAGCCACTCGGTATCATCCCGCTCAGCGATCCATTTTTCCCTTAATTTAGGCAAACCTTGATATAAGTCGATAGTATGAGATGGGTCGGTATAGACACCTGAAGTGTCATAAACGCATATAGATTCATTCGGTTGATAAATCGGTGAGGACTTTGTGCCCCCGACCAAGCTGTCAGCTAGTTTAATCTCACGCATTGGCACGCGGATATCCGAACGTGAACCAGTAATATAGATTTTAGAGGAATTTGGGTAGGGTTCGACAGACAATGTGTCAATGAATTGTTTGGCTTTCAGTCTCGCTTGTTTGCGACTCGACATAGCATCTTCCTTTTTGTACTAGGGATAAATGCTTGACGGATTAATGCACAAGAGTTGATCAAAATAGAGTTTTGATCTTAAGGATATAACGCTAGATAGATCACTAGCAGGTTATATTCTCTTGTTCCCTTCGCAGGTATTAGCCTGATCAGGTTCAACGGATCCCGAAAATACGGTCTCAGCCTTATGGCACTCCGACAAGTTGAGTCACGATTATAGGGAAAGACTATCCATTAACCAAGATGAAATTGTGATTTCGTTAACTTCTCATCAACAACTGGAAACCTATCCAAGCCGCTGAGATACTTAGCACCACGTTTAATAAGACATTAACACCCATTTTCAGAAAGGCTCCTTGCTGCATCAGCAATACATTATCCATAGAGAATGTAGAAAATGTGGTTAATGCACCCAAGAAACCCAAACCAATAATCTGGCGCCATGGCTCAGTTGCAAGTAATTCACTCTCAAAAGCAGCGATCAATAATCCCATAATAAATGAGCCGACAACGTTAACGGTGAGCGTTCCATAAGGAAACCCGCGTCCTAATAAGAACACACATAGCTCGGTAACTAGATAACGTGCACATGCGCCAAATGCGCCACCTAATGCAATAAAACCTAAAATAGACAGCTGTCCCATAACGAATTCCTAAAAGTAACCGTCGTTATTTTAACCGCTAAGCATAATAAATCGAACCTAATTACTAAAATAATCAAGGAAAGTTATGCTGATAATCTAGTGCTTTTAAAAAGTTACATCCGTCACTTACTGAGTAAATGGATAAGCTAAACCGCTCTTAATGCCAATTGAAGTCTAATTAAGGCTATTTCACGCTCGGGATCGCTTTCTTGGATACAGCTTGAGTACAGAGAGCTGGCCACAAAAATGTGCCGAAGGGATGAGGTAAACGGAATTAGTTAATTTTTCGGATTGCTATCATAGAGGAAGTGAACAGATAGCAAAAAGCCTCAGCATTTCTGCGGAGGCTTGATAGATGGCAGGGGTGGAGAGATTCGAACTCCCAACACGCGGATTTGGAATCCGCTGCTCTGCCAGTTGGAGCTACACCCCTAAATAATTTATGCTTCTCATTGAAGAAAACCTCAACATGACTGCTGAGGCTCTTAATAAGTGGCGGAGCGGACGGGACTCGAACCCGCGACCCCCGGCGTGACAGGCCGGTATTCTAACCAACTGAACTACCGCTCCGCAGCGTGTCTGGTTAGACAATATTCAAAGCCTGGCGATGTCCTACTCTCACATGGGGAGACCCCACACTACCATCGGCGCTGTTGTGTTTCACTTCTGAGTTCGGCATGGAATCAGGTGGGTCCACAACGCTATGGTCGCCAAGCAAATTTCTTAATTCGGAAAGCTGTTTCGTTCTCATTCACACATTCAATGTTCTTC
>NZ_CAWNMS010000112.1:0-3136 GCF_963875605.1 Vibrio sp. V04_P4A5T148 | reverse complement strand
CCACCGAACTCAAAAAAACACACTATAACACTGAATTTCAATTTTGCATCAAAGCCGCCACGCGTTGGCAATCCCTCTTGAGCCGTTTGTATGAGCGGTATAACCAATAACGCTAAATTTCTTTGATTACCTTGGCTGGATTGCCACCAATCACAACGTTGTCACCAAAACTTTTTGTAACTACTGCACCTGAAGCAACGACAACATTATTGCCCAAAGTCACTCCGGGATTGATCGTTGCGTGGCCACCAATCCAACAGTTATGTCCTATCACTACAGATTTTCCATACTCTAACCCACTATTTCTTTGAATTGGGTCGGTTGGATGTGTAGCTGTATAAATTCCTACTTGTGGCGCTATGAAACAATTATTTCCGATTCTAACTTCGGCAACGTCTAAAATAACACAACCAAAATTAGCATAAAAATTCTCGCCAACGTGTATATTTACGCCGTAATCACAGTTGAATGTAGATTCAACATAAATTGCATCTCCTGTGGAGCCAAAGAGTGATTTGATTATTTCAATTCTTTTATCCGCATCACTAACGCTGGTTTGATTGAGTTTTTCAGTATGTAAGCGTGCTTCAAGGCGCAACTTAACAAGCTCAACATTACTCGGATCATAATACTCACCTGAGAGCATTTTTTCTTTTTCTGTCATATAAATACACTAAACCCTAAAACCCTAAAACTCTAAATTTTTACTTTGCTCACCACGCCCGGTTAAGGGGCTGACAACGCAAAACACTAAACTTAAACATAACACCGTAATCACAAATGCTTATTTGAACGAAAACCGCCACGCGTTGGCAGTCCATCTTGAGCCGTTTGTTATACGAATTTTTCAATTGAATACGTTTCTAAGCCTTCGACGCCATCGTACAACTTGACCTCTGATTCCAATGTCATACCTAATTTTTTAATAATGATTAATGATGGAATATTTTCTTTAAGGGCGACACCGTAGATCTTCGAATGCTTATTGGCTTTGAACGTTTCTGCTAGGACAACCTTTGCTGCTTCATAGACGTAGCCACAACCTTGATAGACAGGGAGTAAAGCATACCGAATATCACTATGTATTGGGTCTTCACATTGTTCTATACCTACATAGCCTATTTTAATCGCCGGATTAGATCTTAAGTGAATTACGTAGGAACCGAAACCATTAGACCAATGTGTTATTCGATTTTGGACATGGAGCCTAATTTCGTCGCCAGTGTATAACTCACCTTTCGGTAGGTATTTAGTTAATTCATCAGAACCCAAGATCTGTGAATATATATCCACATCATCCACACAGACAGGTTTGAGCCACAAATTCTTCGTTGTGACCATAAAAAGCTCCATTCTTATAACGCCCGATTAAGGGCATTGACAACTCACCGCAAACTCAAAAAAACACACTATAACACTGAATTTCAATTTTGCATCAAAGCCGCCACGAGTTGGCAATCCCTCTTGATCGGTAAAGGTAAAACCTCTCCCTCGATTTCAATGGTGCTCTTTGTAGAGCCAACTCTAGATAGAGGCTTCATCAACCCGGCGTTTTTCAAGATAGTTGCCATCATTTGCTTATTAAGCAGCTTCTCTTTCTTGATTTAGGTGTACTCCATTAAATGGCTCACAACTTCTAATATCACCAGAAGACGCAAGTAGCCCCTCTTCACGATTTGCTAAGATCTCTTTGTCTTTACCATTGTGAGGCTGTGCAGGCGTGACATGGTTTAGCTTGCTGTGTTTGTGCAGCGTGTTTGCCAACGCACGAAGATTTCAACTCAGACTCGACTTACCTCAATAGCTTCAAAGTCTTTTGCTGGTCAACTAGGTATGTACTTCACGGTACGGAACAGTGACTCAACATACGGGTTATCGTCACTGAATCTCAGACGACTGTACGATGAGGTGATGCCTAGCTCTAGCATCAACATTCGTTGCAGGAGTTGTGAAGCTAACTCACCACGCTCACGTTCATATACCTCATACCATAGTACTATTTTATTTCTGACGCGAGTGAAATACTGTAGCAGGACAGTTGAACAGAGAACAGAGTAAAAACATGTATTTAGGATTCAAACAAAGCCTAATCGTTGGCGTCCTCGTATTGACATCTCTTGCTTTGGGGGTAGTGAGTTTTATCACTTACAGCAATGTATCTTCTTCTTTTAGAGAAGATAAAATAAGAACAGTAATCGAATATGTTGAAGCAAAAAAAGAAACAATTGACAGCTATTTCCTTGATAAGGTCGCTTCTCTCGAGGATTTGAGTGCTTTCTATAATGAAAATCCAATTCCACAAGATAAGGTAAGTTTTGTAAAGCAGTTAGCAGCAGCAGCCCATGTTGATAGTGTTGTTTTTACGGAGCACAGTGGCAAAGCATACTGGAACCAAACGAACTCTAATTGGCCAAATCATGTTTATGAAAGCGATGGAACTACAGGAGAATGGTATAAAGTTGCAATCGGCAAGAAAGAAATCGCCATGACTGAGCCTTATGATGATGGGGGGAGTATTTGGGTCTCGATAGCATCACAAGTGGACGATGGTGTTATCTCGTTTGACTTCGAACTTTCAAAGCTAAACAACATGATGAAAAGCTTTGGTGAACTTGATGGTGCTATTAGTCTACTAATGGATAGTGACTCAACAGTTTTGGCAGTTTCTTCAACTTCCTTGAGTAACGGAGATAGAGCTATTGAACTCAATGGTTTTTCTGGTGTTATAAAGAAAACACTGAATTCTAAAAGTTCGTTACTTCAATATTATGAGTTGAAGGGGAAGCAGAAAATTTTTTACTCAATCCCTATCAATATAGCAGATTCCACCTGGTTTCTTGGCGTATCACTAGAAGTTAATAAGACATTTGCTCCAATTTATAATACTCGCTCTAGTTCCGCACTGATGGTTCTAACTGGTACTTTTATAACCCTCGTTCTTTTCTACTTGCTTATCAACAAGCTTTATCAACCAATAACATCTCTTCGTGAGCTAGCGTTGGACTTATCAAAAGGTGAAGCAGACCTAACTAAACGTTTAGAGCTTGGTCGACGTGATGATTTGGGGCAGATAGCTGACGGCATTGATTTGTTTATAGACAAAGTGCACTTGGCAGTTAAAGAGATTGTTGGTATT
>NZ_CAWNMS010000111.1:0-3256 GCF_963875605.1 Vibrio sp. V04_P4A5T148 | reverse complement strand
GTATGATATATACTTGTCAGTTTGTTCATATTTAATTTAAGAAACTGCAAGGTCTATTTACTTTATCCTAAATCCTAAATTTCACTAAAGTATCAATAATATATGCTTAAAACATTAGCAATTACTAATTATCGTTCTATACGAAGCTTAGCCATTTCATTAAATTCTATCAATATAGTTACAGGATCTAATGGTAGCGGTAAATCCAATTTATATAAGGCGTTAAGGTTATTGGCGAATACCGCCACCAATGGAGTTAATCATGCACTGATAAGTGAGGGAGGGTTATCTTCTGCGCTTTGGGCGGGTCCCAAAAAAAAATTATCTTATAGTAGTACAATGGAGTGCTCAAGATTAAAGCTAGGGTTTTCAACCGATGACTTAGGTTATACTATTTCATTAGGCAAACCTGTTCCATATCAGAGTGCCTTTAACTTCGATCCTGAAATTAAACATGAGTGTATTTTTAGTGGGCCGTATTATCGACCCGTAAGCTGCTCTGTTCAACGCAAAGGACCAGTACTACGGGTAAGAAATGATAAAGGATGGCAGACTGTAACTCAACACATCCCTAATTATGATACTATTTTTGATTCTTTTTCCAATCCAATCGATATTGGGGAAATTTTCCAGACTCGTGAAATGATCCGAAACTGGCGGTTTTATGATCAGTTTCGCACAGATGCCGCTGCCCCTGCTCGTATGCCCCAATTCGCTACAAGAACAACGGTTCTTAGCCATGACGGTAGTGATCTTGCTGCCGCTCTGCAAACTATTATTGAAATTGGTGATCATGAAGCCCTTAACCGAATCATCGATTATGCATTTCCTGGTAGTAAGTTAGGTGTGTCATGGAATCATGAGGGGTTGTTTTCATTAGCTTTTTCATCAAAAGGCTTATTAAGACCGCTCACTGGTATTGAGTTATCCGATGGCACATTGCGCTTTATATTGTGGGTAGCTGCTCTATTAACACCTCGTCCACCAACATTAATGGTGCTTAATGAGCCAGAAAATAGTATTCATGCCGATATTTTGCCTGCTTTAGCGAAGTTAATCCTTTATGCTTCCCAGCATTCACAAATTTGGGTTATTTCACATTCTAAACCATTAATCCATATACTAAGAAAGCATTCTGGTTGTAACATTATCGAATTAGAAAAACAGAATAGCCAGACTTTTGTAAAGGGGAACGGAATATTAGATGCACCCAATTGGCACTGGCCAGATTAAATATTTAGCATGCGCTTTGAGATGTTCCATTAATTTAAGTAATAATCGCTTCCTCACTGAGTCAATTTGCTTTAATAATAATCTTTTCCTCTTTAATTTCTGTCTTAATTTATCGGCATCAAAAGTAACATAAGGAACTGTCTTCTCTCATTCTGTTATATAGCACATCAGGAGAAATCGTCACTACTATATAACTTATTGGTCTGATAGTATTATTTTTCAATGAGGAAAATATATCTCATAAGTAAAAGGTATAACTAGATGATTTAAATTTACACTACGTCCTTTATATGGCCAATATTAATTCTACAGTTATCTTGAGTTAAGCTTATTCGATAAAAGCATAATTAGGGTGGGTACTAAATTCGGATACTAATATCGAACCATCATATTCTTTAAGAAATGAGTATATTATATTTTCTTTACTTGAACTCACTAAATATAAAGCCCACAGTGCTGATATTTCATATTTAGTTAGTTTAGAGATAGAGCTTTCTTGGCCGGTTTGTGATGTAATATATTTCACTTCATAAAATGGGATATTGTATACATATCCTCCCCAAAATCCGTAAAAAGATCGCCTTAGCGTTCTTTTTCCAGTTATTTTGTCATAAAAATCTGAAAGAATAAATCCATTCTTACATGTTATAGAGTGCTTAACAATTTGATTGTCATGATTAATTTTAAAATCACATCCTAGCCCATTAATAAATGGCTTAATGATAAATACAGTTAACATAATAAGAACCAAAACAATTATTCTATACATTAGAAAATCCTCATTGAATAAAACCTAATTTTCCTATCCCGTCTGTTATATAAATAAGTTCAAATGGCTTATCGTATAAAAGTGCTGATTTCATAGACTGGTTCTCAAAAGGGATACGATAAGCTGATACTATCGGAGTGACATCGTATAACGATAATCTCCTTGTCATGCTAGGACTCGGGCTACTTAATGTTTGTGTTTGAATTCTTAATGTATAGTTATAGTTTTGCCAATGTCCCCACAGGAATTTTTTAAGCTTAACTGTACCAGTGACTTTATCTTCAGTTTCAATTATCATTATTCCACTATTGCAGTAGCCTTTCTTATAGTAACTAATCGTTTCTACTTCTCGTTCAAAGTCGCATCCAAACCCATTAATAAATGGTTTAAAAGTATATATGGAAGATAACGTAACTATAAGTAGCAATAGCCAATTAATTTTTAATTTTAATAAACTTACGTGTGCCACTTTCATCATATGTTTTCCCATAAATATATATACCAGGTGACAAGGTTTCAATTAAATTTTCATCAAATGCACTATAAGTAGTACATACCTTCACAGCTTCACTTTCAAAACAGCGGATATTAGGTTTGGCTCCCTCTAGCATGAAATAAAAAATAGCTAGCATCAGCAGATAAAGAAAAATCATACTTGTTGCCATTTTACCATTAGCTTGAGGTGCTTTTGTTCGCCTACTTTGATGCAAAATGTACTGCTGACTTAACGAAAGTGAAATGTCATTCTCATGATTTTCGGCTAGCTCATTTCCTTGCTTAGCATTCTCTTCTAAGGTTTCCTCTATAGTTCGCTCTAAATTTGGTTGACTAGCATGATTCTCTTGTTGTTGTAGTACTAAGCTTTCCTTGCATGCTAGAGTAATTGAGTCATCGACTAGTGCATAACCTTTCCT
This sequence comes from Vibrio sp. V04_P4A5T148, assembly GCF_963875605.1. Lineage (NCBI taxonomy): Bacteria > Pseudomonadati > Pseudomonadota > Gammaproteobacteria > Vibrionales > Vibrionaceae > Vibrio > Vibrio sp. V04_P4A5T148. Next base: position 340 of record NZ_CAWNMS010000111.1, on the reverse strand, counting down.
TGCAATCGTCTCAATACTGAGACCAACAGCTCTGAGTTTGCGTATTGCCATGTTAAGGGCGTTTTCTACAACGTGTTGTTTGGGCCAGCCAGCTTGCATAAGTTGTTCTCGAGAAAGGCACTTTCCTCTTTTCTGGATAAATTCGGCCAGTATGTTGGATTCAGCTTCACTCAGTTTTTTAACACCTTGCCCTGCCTGATCTAGGATCTGATTAGTTTCAGTATCCAGGTAAAGTTTCATATGTCACTCCTGCAGCTACTATCTAAATATTAGATTAAAAATATCCTTTTATCTTAAAAAGAATGTAATCTTAATCAAGTGATTAGGTTAAGGTCAATGT
>NZ_CAWNMS010000110.1:3956-5707 GCF_963875605.1 Vibrio sp. V04_P4A5T148 | reverse complement strand
GGGCGTTATGCAGTTCTACAGGTTCAACGGAAACTAAAAAACGTCAGCCCAATGTATTTGAACTGACGGAGCTTTACTCTTTTTGTCTATAAGGTGTTTATTCTGCGGCTTTTACTCTGATTTTGCTTTTGGCTACGTCAGAAAGGTTTAGGCTAGAAATTGCAGCATTAGCTTCGTTTTCGTTTGGCATTTCGACAAAAGCAAAGCCTTTTGATTGACCCGTTACTTGGTCTAAAACAAGCGTACATTCGGCTACGGAGCCATGAGCTGAGAATAAAACACGAAGTTCTTGTTCAGTTGTAGAGCGAGATAGATTGCGAACTAAAAGTTTCATGATGAACCAGTTGGTAGTAAATGACAGTGCGAATTGTGGCAGCTAAAGATAAGTTTGGCTAAGCAATTCGTTCTTTATACTGAGTATTGGTTAAAAAACTGCATAACAAACGGCTCAAGAGGGATTGCCAACGCGTGGCGACTTTAGTGCAAAATTGAAGTTCAGTGTTTACGGTGTGTTTTTTGAGTTCGGCTATGCGTTGTCAACCCCTTAGCCGGGCGTTAGGCAAAGTGAGTTTTTATCAGCTAAATCGAGTTGGAATTGAACGGTAAATTCAAGGTTTTCTGGCTTAAGTTAGGCAATAAATAGTCATCACATATTTGTTGTTTCGTGATCGCGTTGGGTTGTTTATCGTTGTGAGTTTAGCGGCAAAATAACCTTCAGCATCCAAACGTCCGCCGAGCATGCTACGCTCGTCACTTTTCTTCCAAATCGCTCAATTTGAGTTTTTTGTTTCTTTGCTGATTTGAGATTTTGGTTTATAAATGAATCGTTTAGTTTTTTTCAGTTTTCAAAAATGCCTTATTCTTGGGTTTTGAAAGTATCGTTGTCAATCGGTTGGCCTAACAAACGGCTCAAGAGGGATTGCCAACGCGTGGCGACTTTAGTGCAAAATTGAAGCTCAGTGTTTAAGGTGTGTTTTTTAAGTTTGGCGGTACGTTGCCAACCCCTTAGCCGGGCGTTATGCAACTCAGGTAAATTTAGGGGTTCAATCTTTTGGGATTTCTCCGGCTATTCGTTTTGTGTTGTCGGCAAATGAGCTTTTTATCCTCAGATTCTTGGTTAACTCAAACCGTAAAACAGACAAGATTCTTGGTTTGCCTCAATCATTTTTAGCGTTGGCGCGTTGTGAATTTAGTGGGTGTAAAGTGCGGAAAGGGCAAGTTAATCGATTATTTCGTACTTGTTGAAGATTTCGCTCGTTAAGTTTTCCTGATTCAAAAGTTTGGTTTGTTGCTGAAAGGTGGACTTTGTTTTGGCGGCTTATTTATCACGGCTCTGGCTTGGGTTGGTTCTTGAATCACTCAACCATTGCAACGGTTGCCTTTGGTCGTGTAAATTTGGTTTATCTCATTGAATTTGCATAACAAACGGCTCAAGAGGGATTGCCAACGCTTGGCGGCTTTAGTTCAAAATTGAAGTTCAGTGTTTACAGTGTGTTTTTTAAGTTCGGCTATGCGTCGTCAACCCCTTAGCCGGGCGTTAGGCAAGGTGAGTTTCTATCAGCCAAATCAAGTTGAAATTGAACGGTAAATTCCATGTTCTGATGGTTGAACTTAAGCAATAAACAATCATCACATATTTGTTGTTTCTTGATCGTGTTGGGTTGTTTATCGCGGTGAATTGATCGGCAAAATAACCTTCAGCATCCAAACGTCCGCCGAGCATGCTACGCTCGTCACTTTTCTTCCAAATC
>NZ_CAWNMS010000110.1:0-3911 GCF_963875605.1 Vibrio sp. V04_P4A5T148 | reverse complement strand
TAGTACAAAATTGAAGTTCAGTGTTTACGGTGTGTTTTTTAAGTTCGGCGGTGCGTTGTCAACCCCTTAGCCGGGCGTTAAGCAAACAGTCATAAAATGGAACCCGTCACAAATGTAATTAGTTGCTTTGGCTATGCTAGTACACAATGTCTAATGAAAGGAATGTACGTATGAAAACCGAGTATCATATTGAAATATATGAACCTAATGATGATCGATGCGTTGCGGCTAGTTATAAGTCAGAATCTCCATTTATGGCAATCAACGTCGGTAATACCATTGCTGGTGCGAGTTTGAATCTAGCGGAAGTATGTCAAACTTTAAGGGTTACCGAAGTTGAGCATATCTTTTGGGAAATAGATGGTTCGCATAAAGCGCATAAAATCTGCTTGTTTACCGAAATAGCATAGAAATTTGCCTAACAAACGCTTCAAGAGGGACAGCCAACGCGTGGCATTTTTACTATGCGTTGGCTTTTGTGATTATTGCGTTATGCGGAAAGTTGGCAGTAGCGTTGTCTNTGCTGGTGCGAGTTTGAATCTAGCGGAAGTATGTCAAACTTTAAGGGTTACCGAAGTTGAGCATATCTTTTGGGAAATAGATGGTTCGCATAAAGCGCATAAAATCTGCTTGTTTACCGAAATAGCATAGAAATTTGCCTAACAAACGCTTCAAGAGGGACAGCCAACGCGTGGCATTTTTACTATGCGTTGGCTTTTGTGATTATTGCGTTATGCGGAAAGTTGGCAGTAGCGTTGTCTGCCCCTTAAGCGGGCGTTAGGTTTTTTTGAGCCACCCCGTTGAGGGTAGCTCATTAAAAATTAGACTGTTGCAGCGAGGTGATGTTCGATCCTATCCAAGACTTTAGCATCTTCTAATAGGTCAAATTTTCGAGCGAAAAGGTTAGGGCTCGAAATTAAGTTAGAAATATCGGCCATTGTAAACGTCCTCGGTCTAAGCTTTATATCTCCATCTGGTACCCAATCGATAAGTCGCAAGTCATCTTGAATTATTTCACCATGACAATCGTTATTCATCATAACTGTTTGGAAAAATCCTTCATCAGCAATAAATGTATTTTTATAAAATTCTTTATAGGGCTGAGATGCATCCGTGTTACAAACAAAATCACAGAATTTTCGTGACACAATCATCCATTGGGTGCCAATAAATGGTGTTATCCCTGACATGAATTTTCTAGCTATTTTAGGTCGGTAAATATGCTCTTTATATTCAAAGCACATATTTTGTATGCGATTCATCGTTTCAGGCCTAGCTTCATTTTGGTCTAGTGCTCGAATAAATTCCTTGTCTTTATTATTTGACAAAAACTCATGAATATATGGCTGAGTTTTCAATGGAAAATCTTGTCCACTTAGGTTTATAAAATGCGTCCAGCTTTTGTTCATATTCAATAGCTTAGCCATACCACGAAGTTCAATATTAACTAAACTATACCCACCCCATAGTGCATTTTCTGATTCAAGAATTTCAGCATTTTGGTAATCATTTAGAAACAAAGTTATTTCATCTGAAATTTCTTTTCCAGAATTTTTGTCAACATGGATAACGTAATGATTATTTGGGTGGTATATTGCATGAAATAGCCGTTTAAATTGATCTGGATAGCGGTGAACGAGAATAAGATAAGCAATCATTAGATCATTCCTTGAGAAATCTGGAATATTTATTTTCACGCTCCAGTTATCTCAGTTAGGGAATGTATGTTCTGAGTGGTAAGGCGTGTTCTTATCCATAGACTATATGGGGGTTCTGTCTTGATTAATCAATAGCAATGAAATATAAACCTAACAAACGCTTCAAGAGGGACAGCCAACGCGTGGCATTTTTATCATGCGTTGGTTTTCGTGATTATGGTGTTATGCGGAAAGTTGGTAGTAGCGTTGTCTGCCCCTTAAGCGGGCGTTATGCAAATATTCAAATCAGCCCATTCCTCAGTGCTTATGTCTAAGGCTGTGGATGTAAATAAAATGGCTAACTGGCTAAATCATTCTGGTAAACTGCGTCCAAACTAAGCGGTATGGATCAGGATCCAAGCAATGAGCCAAGAGCAGCAAAACAACCCTTTACATGGTTTAACCTTAGAGAAAATTCTTGTTCGTTTACAAGAGCACTATGGTTGGGAAGGGTTAGACAGAGAAGTCAAAATTAACTGTTTTTACAGCAATCCATCAATCAAATCTTCTCTTAAGTTTTTGCGTCGTACACAGTGGGCGAGAGATAAAGTTGAGGCTTTGTATATAGATACGTTTTGCCGTTAAGAACATTTGCATAACAAAGCGTTAAAGAGGGACTTGGCACGCGTGGCATTTTCAGTTTGCATTGGGTTTAGTGGTTACGGCACTATGCGGTAGCTTTTGTATTGCGTGCCTGCGCCCCTTAACGCGGCGTTATATTTCTCTTAAATTCAACGTGTTACAAATTTAAACGTTAAGTGGTAATGTGAGTGTTTTGCTGGTTGATGATTTCTTGTGAAGCATAGCTGTTGATTTGATCAAGTTTATCAATGTCTAACGAACATTATTGTTTAATCGCATTTAGCAACTCTTTTGATTTGGTTTACATTAATGGCTTATTTCTCTGATATCTATCATCAGAATCAATGTGTAAGCTTGATTCGATTTCAAAATTAATTGTTTTTTTGTATCTAAATCTGGCTCAACTGACGTTAAGCTTTTGATGTTATTTACTATTTTCAAAGGTTGTTTGGTGTTTCAGTGGCTGTATGTAACTGAAATATAACAAACAATTCAAGCAGACCCTCAACGCGTGGCATTTTTATTATGCGTTGAGTTTAGTGATTACGGTGTTGTGCGGAAAGTTGGTAGTTGCGTTTCGGGCTACTTAATTGGGCGTTATAGCTTACTGTTCATTTTGGCATAGACAGACATGATTCGATGTTGCAGAGTATGTCATAACTTCATTTAAGAAAGGGAATTACTGTGTTTAGTCATATAATGATCGGCTCAAATAATATAGAGAAATCAAAGGCTTTTTATGATGCCATTATGGCCGTTCTTGGTTACTCGAATGGTTTTATTGATGCGAAAGGCCGCTGTTTCTATCGTAATAAAGAAAGTACTTTAGGCATTACGAAGCCAGTAAATGGTGAACCAGCTACTCATGGTAATGGCATAACGATTGGTTTTAAAGTTAGTAGTCCTGAATTAGTTGATGCATGGCATGCAGCAGGTATAGCGAATGGAGGCATTACTTGTGAGGATCCACCAGGGATCCGAATCAGTGGAGACCGAAAGCTCTATTTAGCTTATTTACGAGATCCTTCAGGTAATAAACTTTGTGCAACCCATTTTTTGTCTACAGAGAGCAAATAACCACGCTATAACAAGGCGTTCAAGAGGGATTCGCAACGCGTAGCATTTTCGTTATGCGTTGATTTTATTAGTTTTTAGTGTGATGCGGAAGGTTAGTCGTTGCGTTGCTCACCCCTTAACGCGGCGTTAGGCAAAGTGAGTTTTTATCAGCTAAATCGAGTTGGAATTGAATGGTAAATTCCATGTTTTCTGGCTTAAGTTAAGCAATAAATAGTCATCACATATTTGTTGTTTCTTGAGCGCGTTGGGTTGTTTAGCGTTGTGAATTTAGCGGCAAAATAACCTTCAGCATCCAAACGTCCGCCGAGCATGCTACGCTCGTCACTTTTCTTCCAAACCGCTCAATTTGAGTTTTTTTGTTTCTTTGCTGATTTAGCGTTTTGGTTTATAAATGAATAGTTTAGTTTGCTTAAAATTTACAAAAAAAGCTCTTTCTTTGGTTTTGAAAGTGTCGTTGTTAATCGGTTGGCCTAACAAACGGTTAAAGAGGGACTGCCAACGCGTGGCGGTTTTTGTTCAAATCGGCCTTTGTGATTACGGTTGTTATTTTAGGTT
>NZ_CAWNMS010000109.1:0-3353 GCF_963875605.1 Vibrio sp. V04_P4A5T148 | reverse complement strand
GTAGGCGATTTTGTAGGGTGGTTACCCCTAATTGGGTAATTAGTTTTTGAGAACTGATCTGAGTCAATTTTTTTCACACTCTGAAATATTATACTCAGTCCTGAAAGCAATTTACTAAGTCTGTCATTGTTTAAGCTGTTGAGAAAAAACAAAAACACAAAGCTGCAAACTTAATAAAGAGTTTTTAACATTTTTCTATTTTTAGGAGATCCATTATGCCTGTAACTAATTTAGCTGAACTTGATGCTCTAGTAGCGCGCGTTAAAGCGGCTCAAGCAGAATTCTCTACTTACTCTCAAGAGCAAGTAGATAAAATTTTCCGCGCAGCATCATTAGCAGCTAACCAAGCTCGTATCCCTCTAGCGCAACAAGCGGTAGCGGAATCAGGCATGGGTATTGTTGAGGATAAAGTAATCAAGAACCACTTTGCGTCTGAGTTCATCTACAACAAATACAAAGACGAAAAAACGTGTGGCATTCTTGAAGAAGATAAAAACCTAGGCACGATGACTATCGCTGAGCCTGTAGGCATCATCTGCGGTATCGTTCCAACCACTAACCCTACTTCTACTGCAATCTTCAAATCTCTCATCTCTTTGAAGACTCGTAACGGTATCATCTTCTCGCCACACCCACGTGCGAAAAATTCAACTAACGATGCAGCTAAACTCGTGTTAGATGCAGCAGTTGCAGCTGGCGCGCCAAAAGATATCATCGGCTGGATTGATCAACCTTCAGTTGAGCTATCTAACGCGCTAATGAAGCACGAAGGTATTGCACTTATCCTTGCAACAGGTGGTCCTGGCATGGTGAAAGCAGCTTACTCGTCAGGTAAACCAGCAATCGGTGTAGGTGCAGGTAACGTTCCAGTTGTAATCGACGAAACGGCAGACATCAAACGTGCAGTTGCTTCTGTTCTTATGTCTAAAACATTCGATAACGGTGTGGTATGTGCTTCTGAGCAAGCGGTTATCGTTATGGACGAAGTGTATGACGAAGTAAAAGAACGTTTCGCGAGCCATAAAGCGCATGTTTTAAGTAAAGCAGACGCAGACAAAGTACGTAAGGTACTGCTTATCGATGGCGCACTAAACGCGAAAATCGTAGGCCAACCAGCAACAGCCATCGCTGAAATGGCGGGCGTTAAAGTTCCAGCAGATACTAAAATCCTTGTCGGTGAAGGTATTGGCGAAGTTTCTTATGACGATGAATTCGCACATGAAAAACTTTCTCCAACACTTGGCATGTTCCGCGCGACTTCTTTCGAGAACGCGGTAGAACAAGCCGTAAGAATGGTAGAAATCGGCGGTATCGGCCACACTTCTGGTCTATACACTAACCAAGACGTTAATGCAGACCGTATCCGTTACTTTGGTGACAAAATGAAGACGGCGCGTATTCTTGTAAACATCCCAACCACTCATGGTGGTATCGGTGACCTTTACAACTTTAACGTTGCACCATCTCTAACGCTAGGTTGTGGTTCTTGGGGTGGTAACTCGATTTCTGAGAACGTAGGTCCTAAGCACCTAATCAACAAGAAAACTGTTGCGAAGCGAGCTGAAAACATGTTGTGGCATAAACTACCTAAGTCAATTTACTTCCGTCGTGGTAGCCTTCCAATCGCTATGAGCGATCTTGAAGGCAAAAAACGCGCATTCCTAGTTACTGACCGTTTCCTATTCAACAACGGTTATGCAGACGACGTAGTGACTCTGCTGAAGTCAAACGGTATGGAAGTTCAAACATTCTTTGATGTAGAAGCTGATCCAACTCTATCTGTCGTAGAGAAAGGCGCTGAAGCAATGAAGAGTTTCCAACCAGACGTGATTCTAGCACTTGGTGGTGGTTCACCAATGGATGCGGCGAAGATCATGTGGGTTATGTATGAGCACCCAGAAACTCACTTTGAAGAGCTTGCAATGCGCTTTATGGATATCCGTAAACGTATCTACAAGTTCCCTAAAATGGGTCAAAAAGCAGAATTGGTTTGTATCACGACTACTTCAGGTACCGGTTCAGAAGTCACACCATTTGCCGTTGTAACAGACGACAAAACAGGTGCTAAATACCCACTAGCGGATTATGAGCTAACACCTAACATGGCTATCGTTGATGCGAACCTTGTGATGAATATGCCTAAGTCTCTAACGGCATTTGGTGGTTACGATGCTGTGACTCACGCTCTTGAAGCCTATGTATCTGTTCTTGCGAACGAATACTCTGATGGTCAAGCTCTACAAGCACTTAAGATGCTGAAAGAGTACCTACCATCAAGCTACAAAAATGGCGCAGCAGACCCAATTGCTCGTGAAAAAGTGCACAATGCAGCGACTATCGCAGGTATCGCTTTTGCTAACGCGTTCCTAGGTGTATGTCACTCTATGGCGCACAAGATCGGTGCTGAGTTCCATATCCCGCACGGTCTTGCTAACGCATTGCTTATCTCTAACGTTGTGCGCTACAACGCGAATGATAACCCAACCAAACAAACTGCGTTCTCTCAATACGACCGTCCACAAGCACGCCGTCGTTACGCTGAAGTGGCTGACCACCTAGGCTTGAGCAAAGCGGGCGACCGTACTGCTCAGAAAATTGAACGTCTACTGACTTGGTTGGAAGAGCTGAAGAAAGATCTCGACATCCCGCTATCTATTCAAGCGGCTGGCGTGAATGAAGCGGATTTCCTCGCTAAAGTTGACGTGCTGTCAGTTGAAGCGTTTGATGACCAATGTACTGGTGCAAACCCACGCTACCCACTGATTTCTGAGCTAAAAGAAGTACTTATTTCCGCTTACTATGGTACAGCGTTTGTTGAAGGTGAAACTTTCGAAGGCACTACCGTTATCAAGAAAAAAGATGACCAAAAACCAGCTAAGAAAAAGTAAGCTGAGTTGTTGAGAGATTTTCGCTAGCACGAAACGATCTCTATCGGGAAAAGATGAAGCCTCACCGTCTGGTGGGGCTTTTTTTGTATCGAGAAAACCCCCAGCTAGGCTGGGGGTTCCGTAAAGCTTACAGCTATAAGTCAGTTATATAACCCCTTTCAATTTGATAAAAACGTCTTGTGGTCTGGCAACTGCAAGAGTTAATTAAGAATTGAAAGGGGGTCCCAATGGGGGACGAAAAGAGCTTAGCGCACACGCGATGGAATTGTAAATATCATGTAGTTTTTGCACCTAAGTACCGAAGGCCTGTGTTCTACCAGACTTCGCCGGGATATCATCCAAATGCTTACCAACGAGCAAGTGGGTAGCGTATATTCTCGATTTTTGGTGCTTTCAGCGATGTTCTGTTTAACAGGTTTTGTAGCGAAACTTGGCCATTAGTCTAAGTATTTAAGTGAACTTAGC
>NZ_CAWNMS010000108.1:0-3421 GCF_963875605.1 Vibrio sp. V04_P4A5T148 | reverse complement strand
GCCGGGCGTTATATTACTGAGGAAGTATGAGTACTGAAAAGTTAGTTCTATCTAGTGAAGGACAAGAGTTCTTATTATCAATTTCACCTGATTGGCCCATGATTATAATTACAGGATTAATAGGTATAGGTAGTATTTTTACGTCTATAGTCGTGGGGCGTATAACGAAGCAAAATCAGCTGTCACAAAATTTAGCTAAAAAAGCACAATTACGGCAAGCATGGATAACTGAACTTAGAGAACATATTTCTCAATTTATAAGTTTAGCTTCGACCATTAAACTCAGACGCAGCCAAGATGATGATTTCTATTCTAGTGAAAAGTTTTACGAGTATCATTCTCAATTAATAGCATCTAGGACAAGGATACATCTAATGCTTGATGCAAATAAAGAATATACGAAAATACTTAAATCTCTTATCAAGGATTATTATCAAGAGACTGTTACGAAAGATGGTGTCGCTAAAGATGTTGGGTCTTATAGAAAAGCCTTAGAAGAGCAGACGCAAATTGTTTTGGAGAAAGCATGGTTAGATATAAAATCTGAGCTAACGTAATATAACAAACGGCTCAAGAGGGATTGCCAACGCTTGGCGACTTTAGTGCAAAATCGAAATTCAGTGTTTACGGTGTGTTTTTTGAGTTCGGTGGTGCGTTATCAACCCCTTAGCCGGGCGTTATGTGTTTGATGAGTTTTTGAGGTTAATTCTACGATTTCATTGAAAATTCGTTCCGTGTTTTCGGCAAGTTGGCTTGGTCGAAATGGATTCTTGAACAACTTGATATTGATCGTTTTCAAGGTTCTTGGGCTGCCTCAATTAAGTTTTGGATCTGGTTTGTGTTGAGTTTCGCTGGTTTCAAATCGCTTTAATTGAAATGTCTTTTTGACTGATTCTCTTGCTGAAGCTCAGCTCTGAAAGTTTGTTGACGCAAAAGGTTTGGTTGTGGCTGAAAGGGCGCTTTCTTTGTTGTTGATTCTGCAAGTGGCTCTCTTTGGCTCAGATCGCTGTGAAATTTAGGTTTTGGTAAGTATTGGTTTTTCACGTAACTTATTAAAATCTCTTCATTTCTACGGTGGTTTACTTTGAATTCACGGTAAAATTCACATAACAAGCAATTCAAGTGGATTCTCAACGCGTGGCAGTTTTACTATGCGTCAGGTAAAGTGTTTTACGGTGTTATGCAGCGGCTTGGCCAGTGCGTTGTTCACCACTTAATTGGGCGTTAGCTGCTCTCGTATTTCACGTTTAGTAGAAATTATTAGAAAGAGGTTATATTTGCCATGACAGATATAGTAGTAAGAGAAAATATCCAATTACCATCACTTCCTAACACTGTACTTCCAGCTCTTGCTGAATTAACAGCTTCGTTAGGTATTCCTCGTAATGTCCTTGCTAGTGATGAAGAAATTGAATACGCCTGGCGTGATTTGCCAAGAGAATTAAGAGAAATACCGTCAGATCTCCGTGGAGAGCTTGTTGCAAGAATGTGTGTTGCTGTAAGTTCGGGCTTATTTGATGGTGCGATGAATTACATATGGAATGCTGCAATTCTTCATTTGCGTCAGAAAATTAGAAATTTTGGTTTGGCTGTTGTGGCTCAAATTCGCCAATGTGACTTTGAAGAAAAGCACTTGTTGGAGCTTCAGGACAGCCGGCTCCTCGAATTATGTCTCAAGCTGAATATCATTGATGAAGATGGTTATTTCTTCTTAGATCAATGTCGAGATGTGAGGAATAATTTCTCAGCAGCCCACCCTACAATGGGAAAAGTAAACGATCGTGAATTTACCACTTTCTTAAATCGCTGTGTGCGATATGCATTGGCTGACTCAGTATCACCAAAAGGTGTCGAAATAGGCGCATTTATTTCTGCTGTTAAAGGTTCTAGGTTTAATGAGCAGCAATGCCAAATTTGGACACAAAGGTTAAATGATACCCATGATGCTCAACGTCAATTATTAGTAACAATGGTTCATGGCATTTATTGTGATTCAGCTACAAGCGAACCAGCTCGCTTGAATGCTTTAGACATTTGTTTGGGCTTGAGGGATACACTTACAAGCTCGATTAAATCAGAGTTAATCAACAACCATACTGACTATGTGGCTAAAGGTTTAGAAGATAAGCACACAGCATCCTTACAGTTTTTTGAAAAATTAGGCTATTTAGGTCTTCTAAACGAGTCTGAGCAACATGCTGTATTTTCAAAAGCGACAACACGTTTGTGGAATGTCCATAATGGAATGAATAATTTTTATAATGAGCCTCCTTTTGCTGAACGCTTATTAGAACTGACTCAGCAAGGAGCAATTCCTGAAACAATGCAAGAAACTTTAGTTCATGTGGTGGCTTGCTGTACTGTTGGGAATGGGTATGGTGTTTCTAACGCAGCTGTCCCTTATTACAAGAAAATTATTGAAGCCTTCTCGCCTCGGGAAATTGCGACATTAATTCGTCTTGCAATGAATCGCCATTCAGATCTTGGTCGAAGACTTAGTAATTCTGCCGCGGCAAGAACTCGGCTAAAACAAGCTTTAGAATTATTTGATCCTGCAAGCATCCCTAGTGGAGTTAAAACGGACTATGACTCACTAATGAAATAAGCAGCTAACAAACGCTTCAAGAGGGACAGCCAACGCGCGGCATTTTTACTATGCGTTGGTTTTCGTGGTTACCGTGTTATGCGGAAAGTTAGTAGTAGCGTTGTCTGCCCCTTAAGCGGGCGTTATGGCTATCAAGTTGAGTTCATCATTAATGTCGGTAAATTGGTTTAAATTGGAGTACTATTCTGCGATTAAATTCGCTGAAGAACTCGATGACAATCCCAATTAAAAATGTATCAAATCCGAAAATATCGTGCTCAAACTGCCATGCTTGTTGTTGCCGTTTGGAGGTTATGATCATTACCGATACAGGTGTACCAGAACAGCACATTGCATTCGATGAATGGGGTGGAGAAACTATGCTGCGTTTGCCAGATGGTTGGTGTTCAGCTTTAGATCGTGAAACATTCATGTGTACAATTTACGAAAATCGCCCTTGGATTTGTCGAGAATTTGAAATGGGCTCTTACGAATGTCGAGATGAGCGAATAGACTGCTCTTAAATTTTTTACCTAATAAATCAGTGAGTTGCTAGCCATAACAAACGGTTCAAGCAGGGAAACCGCATGAAGGTCGTTGATATATAAGGGCTGCAAAGATGCTAAGAATCCGCTTTGAACCTATCACCAATCCCAGTTTTTAAATGTAACCACATGAAATTAAAGATCGTCTTGTAGATCATTTTCGTTGTTTTGTAATAGCTCCTAGACAATATAGGAGCCTAAATATGAGCGAGTTAACCAACCCATTTATGCATTTCCAAATCATTAAAGACTACCGACAAGAAAGCAAAGTAGATCACAAATTATCAGATAT
>NZ_CAWNMS010000107.1:0-3461 GCF_963875605.1 Vibrio sp. V04_P4A5T148 | reverse complement strand
AATTGAAGTTCAGTGTTTACAGTGTGTTTTTTAAGTTCGGCGGTGCGTTGTCAACCCCTTAGCCGGGCGTTAGCTGAGGTTAAGAAAAACCATAAAATTAAGCGCTTATTTTTCTTAGTCTGAGGCTCTAGCTTTACATCTGAAAGTCAGCACTTCTCCGCGTATCTCGCCAGTGGCACTGTTCGTGAAGTGCTTGATCTAACCGAAGTCTGTTTACGGGAAGTGGTGTGTTTGTTTATTTCTTTGGCGTGGCTTCTTTGGTTTTGAAGCTCTTTCGCGCTTAAGTTGATTTCGCGCACTTGGTTGTTGGCTTCTTCGAAAGGATTCTTTGTAAATTTAAGCTCTAGAAACTCGTCAAGTTTTGCTGTTATTTCTTCTTTGCCAAGTGCGTTTCGTGGATTAGGTTTTAGTTTCTCAGTTGTCCGTTTTACTTTGTCGCTTGAAAACAATAATGTGTTTTAAATTAGGCCGTTGGGTAGCAAATCTCCGGCTAAAGTGCAGCAGCTAACAAACGGCTCAAGAGGGATTGCCAACGCGTGGCGACTTTAGCGCAAAATTGAAGTTCAATGTTTACAGTGTGTTTTTTGAGTTCGGCTATGCGTTGTCAACCCCTTAGCCGGGCGTTAGTTTACCAGTGAAGATCATCACCCTAAATCCAATCCTAGGGTGAAATCTTAATTACAGGTGGTTCTGCGGAAGTTGTGATTGACCGAGTACAGCAACAACTAAAATGAAGCCATCTTCTTTTGTAAAGTAAGCGGTATGCTTGCCCACAGGGAAATAAAAACCACTTGGGTATATCTCATCGCAACTGCGACCAACAGCTGGGTTGTCAGCAAGCATTTGAAACCCTGTTAGTAAGGTATCTTTGTAGCTTCGCCATTGCATCTCAGAGAAATTGTTGACGGTATAGTTTTTGATTTTTTGTAAATGGGTCTGTGCTAATTTACTTAGCTTATATTTATTCTTTTGCATAATGGGTTATAAGGCGTTTAAAAAGTCTTCACCATCAACCACATTGCCTTGTGCCAAGTCTTGCTTAGCTGACTCGAAACAATGTCTCAGGTAATCAGTTTTCATTGCCTCCAGCTCTTCATAGTCCTTAATCGACATAACAACTACGGCATCTTTGCTATTTTTGCTAATTTTCACTGGCTCACGTTGAGCGCTCAGAAGTAACTCACCAAAGTTACGTTTGGCATCATTTGCTGTTAATGTGTGCATGATTACTCTCCAAATCTGGAATCACAGTAAGATTATAGTTATTCGCATGAAATGGTCAATATGATTAAATCGTGCGATTTGTGCGAAAGGTAAACTAACAAACAATTTAAGAGGGATTCCCAACGCTTGGCATTTTTGCTTCTACTTCAATTTTTGTGTTTATGGCACAATGCTTTAGGTTGGGTGTTAGCGTTGCTCACCCCTTAATTGGGCGTTAGCTTAAAACATTAAAAATCAGTTGCTTATGGTTTTTTCTTTCTTCCATTGGCCATTCGTTCAGGTTTCTCGGCAAATCAGCATTGTTTGCCAACGCGAGTTTTTAGCCGTTGCCTCAATGGAGTTTTGGGATTGCGCGAGGTTAGTAAGCTTGGCTCAAAGTCGCTTTGGAAGTTTTGCTTTCGCTTTGAGTTTTCCGAAAATGATTTATCAAAATTTTCGAGTTTTCAAATCGCACGAAAGGCCACAAAGTTTGAGTCAATTCGGGTTTTAAATCTCAGGTGGTTTGTTGGTTTTCCAAATCGGGTTAATCTCAGTTTTGGCAAATCTAAGGTGCTGAAATTTAAGCTAACAAACTGCTTAAGAGGGATTCGCAATGCGTGGCATTTTCAGCATGCGGTGAGTTTCGTGATTAAGGCGGTGTGCGGTAGCTTTCGCAGTGTATTGCTCACCCCTTAGCAGGGCGTTATGCAACTCAGGTAAATTTAGGGGTTCAATTTTTTGGGATTTCTCCGGCCATTCGTTTTGCGTTGTCGGCAAATGAACATTTTCACCCCCAAATTCGTGGTTAACTCAAGCCGTAAAACAGGCAAGGTTCTTTGTTTGCCTCAATAAGTTTTGGTGCTGGTTTGTTGTCAATTCAGCGTGCACAAAGTGTGGAAAGGGCAAGTTTATCGAGCATTTCGCACTTGCTGAAAGCCTTGCTTGTTGAGTTTGTCTCATTCAAAAGCTTGATTTGTTGCTGAACGGTGGACTTTGTTTTGGTGGCTCATTTATCACAGTTCTTGCTTGGGTTGATTCTTGAATCACTCAACCATTGCAATTGTGGCTTTTGGTCGTGTAAATTCTGTTTATCTCATTGAATTTGCATAACAAACGGCTCAAGAGGGATTGCCAACGCTTGGCGACTTTAGTGCAAAATTTAAGTTCAGTGTTTACAGTGTGTTTTTTGAGTTCGGCGGTGCGTTGTCAACCCCTTAGCCGGGCGTTAGAGCTTCTTTTTGAATAGGTGGAAAATGGACAAGAAAGAGAAAACAAAACCGTTACGAGAATGGAATGAATTAGCAAAAGAAAACGCCGAAAATGCTATTGTATCCTCCATGTTTGTGGCAACACTAAAAACCACTTCTAGTTTAGATACATTAAATAATTGGCTCCTAGTCACGACAGGTGCAATCGCCTCCTTCTTGTTGGCAAATATTAACAATATTTCAGAGTTTCTCGGTCGCGATGCTATTGTGGATGGTGGCTATGTTTTGTGTATCTCATGTGTATTTGGGGTATTTGGAAAAATAATGGGAATGCGCTGTAAAATGGCTCAAGAGCTTTCAGAATCAGTTAAGTTCACATTTTTAGAACATATGAAAACTCATGAGGAAGAAGAGGAAAAAATCCAAGAAGGGGCTAAGTTTTGGGGGATTTCGCTTGATACAGGAATACGCATTGAAAGAGTTTTATCTGAGTATTTGGCATTATTTCCTGCGCCCATTCGCTGGCTCGCAAATCGTCACTTCAAAAAAGAAAAAGATAACCCTCAAATCGCTTACGTTGGTCAAATGAAAAGTTTGCAAGTGCAGGGAGGAGCAATATTGATTCAAGCAACTCTGTTTATATATTTCTTTGTATCGATGTTTGCAGCAATATCGAAGCTCTAACAAAGCATTCAAGAGGGACAGCCAACGCGTGGCATTTTTATTATGCGTTGGTTTTGGTGGTTACGGTGTTATGCGGAAACTTGGTAGTGGCGTTGTCTGCCCCTTAATGCGGCGTTAGCTGAGGTTAAGAAAAGCCATAAATTAAGCGTTTATTTTTCTTAGTCAGTGGCTCTAGCTTTACACCTGAAAGTCAGCACTTTTCCATGTATCTCGCCAGTGGCACTGTTCGTGAAGTGTTTGAACTAACCGAAGTCTTCTTACGGGAAGTGGTGTGTTTGTTTATTTCTTTGGTGTGGCTTCTTTGGTTTTGAAGCTCTTTCGCGCTTAAATGGATTTTGCGCACTTGGTTGTTGGCTTCTTCGAAAG
>NZ_CAWNMS010000106.1:0-3617 GCF_963875605.1 Vibrio sp. V04_P4A5T148 | reverse complement strand
TTATTGAGCCAACCGCCTCAACCTCGCGCTTGCCCGAAAATTGATTGAGGCAATTCGCTGAATTTCCAGCGCCAAAGAATAATTGTCCAGAAAACCGCGCCCACTGAAGCCAACTTGCCGAGAAACACCAAACTAAAGAGCCAAGGGAACAAAGAACAATCATAAACCACTGACTTTTGGTGATTAAGCATAACGCCCGGCTAAGGGGTTGACAACGCATAGCCGAACTCAAAAAAACACACTGTAAACACTGAACTTCAATTTTGCACTAAAGCCGCCAAGCGTTGGCAATCCCTCTTGAGCCGTTTGTTATGCAGTTTTTTAACCAATACTCAGTATAGAGAACGAATTACTTAGCCAAACTTATCTTTAGCTGCCACAATTCGCACGGTCATTTACTACCAATTGGTTCATCATGAAACTTTTAGTTCGCAATCTATCTCGCTCTACAACTGAACAAGAACTTCGTGTTTTATTCTCAGCTCATGGCTCCGTAGCCGAATGTACGCTTGTTTTAGACCAAGTAACGGGTCAATCAAAAGGCTTTGCTTTTGTCGAAATGCCAAACGAAAACGAAGCTAATGCTGCAATTTCTAGCCTAAACCTTTCTGACGTAGCCAAAAGCAAAATCAGAGTAAAAGCCGCAGAATAAACACCTTATAGACAAAAAGAGTAAAGCTCCGTCAGTTCAAATACATTGGGCTGACGTCTTTTAGTTTCCGTTGAACCTGTAGAACTGCATAACGCCCGGCTAAGGGGTTGACAACGAACCGCCGAACTTAAAAAACACACTGTAAACACTGAACTTCAATTTTGCACTAAAACCGCCAAGCGTTGGCAATCCCTCTTGAGCCGTTTGTTAGGCCACTTGGATTCAACTACGAAGTGCGACACCTCTGAACATAAAAACAGTGAGATGCGATAATCATGAACTTTGCTCCCGCCAAGAAGTAAAAAACATGAAATACACGCACCTCACTGAGAACGAAAGGTATATGATTTCTGCACTCAGAAAGCAAGGAATTAGTACCGCTAAAATAGCTAAACAACTGGGTCGTCACAAAGCGACTATCTATCGAGAAATTGAACGCAATTCCCGATACAACAGACACTTTAAAAGGTACTCCTATCAGGCGTGGAGAGCCCAACAAATGGCTCGCAACAGGCTGAGCCGCTCGCGCAGAAATAAGCGTTACAGCGAAATCGACTTCAGGTTACCTGAAGCCTTGCTACGACTGGATTGGAGCCCTGACCAAATCGTTGGATACCTAAGGGTAAGAGGCTATCCAACAATGAGCCACGAGCTCATTTATCAGCATATTTGGAACGACAAAACTCTCGGTGGAACACTATGGAAACACTTACGCCAATCGACCAAGAAAAGGCGTAAAAGGTATAACTCAAAAGACAGCCGAGGTCGGCTGGCAGCAAAGCGTCATATTACCGAAAGACCTGCAAAAGCTGAGCATCGAAAAGAGCCTGGTCATTGGGAAATTGATACCGTCGTTGGCCGCGGAACCAAGCACTGTATCGTGACCTTAGTCGACAGAATGACTGGCTACACTTTTATTGGGCAAATGGACGATAGAACAAGCGAGTCGCTCAACGTAAGAATGAGCAAAATCATGACCCGCTCTGACTTACCTTTTAAGACGATAACTGCGGATAACGGCACTGAATTTCATGGTTATGCGCAACTAGAAAAACATCATAACTGTCTGTTTTACTTTGCAAATCCATACCACTCATGGGAGCGAGGCACTAATGAAAACACCAATGGTTTGATACGACAATACTTACCAAAACGAACCTCCATGTCACACGTGACACAGAAGCTGTGTAATGAAATTGCACACAAATTAAATACACGCCCACGCAAAAGACTTGGGTATAGAACACCAACGGAGTATATTCATGCGCATCTGTAGAAAGTGTCGCACTTCAAACTTGATACTAAGCGTTTTGCTCAGCATCTTCGATAGCTTTAAGCAAATCGCTAGCAACGGCAATTCGATCAAATGCAGATACAAAATCTAATTTAAGGTCACGATGAGCGCTAGAGTTACGGTAGAAACTAAATGCTCCAGTAATATAGCTTAAGAAAGCACATCGTTCAGATTTTGGTAAGTTCATATTAGTCAAAATACCATCATCAGCGTTAAATGCCTTTTTAAGTAAACGCTCCCCAAATATATCATTTGAAGCACCTATCTTTTCACGAGTAAAAACCTCAATTGCTTTAAACGCTTGGATAACTGCACTATCAAACTCCCCTGATTTAAGAAGAGAAAAGCACTTATTTATGAGTATCGGATGAACGTAACTTTCGGGCATTAAAGCATATTTCTCAACAACTCTTCTAAATTCTCTTTCGGAAAACCTAAAACCAACTTTTGTTGGGTAAAACGCCTCCTCACCTTCATCATCATACCCACGCTGAAATCGTCTTATATCAATATGAGCAGTAGGACTAGCTTTATATTTGACTCTAGTAAATTTTACAGATTGATACCCGCCCGGATTGGTTTCTCCAATCTCTTCCTGAAACTCTATTTTTGCTTCAATTTCTGCTTTTGGCATAGTATTTCCTATTTACGTATAACGCCGCGTTAAGGGGCAGCCGACGCTACTACCAACTTTCCGCATAACACTGTAACCACAAAAACCAACGCATAATAAAAATGCCACGCGTTGGCTGTCCCTCTTGAACGCTTTGTTATGTGTGGCTTACCGTTACTTTGGCAGCTCATCAAAGTTAGGCACACTACTTATATTTTTAGACCAACTAGCACTATAAGCTACAAAGATTTTTGCTGTTGGCGAAATGAGTACCTCGCTATCCAAACTGCCTGCGGGTACAACAACACTATTTATACTCTCAACAAAGACAGGAAGCGCTGAACCACAATTTTGACAAAAACTTTTGGTATGTAATGAGTTAGGATGTTGATAGGTTTTCACATTACTTTCACCTCGTAACCAAGTTAACAAACCATTTTTTGCAAATAAATTGGCAGCATGTGAAGAACCTGAATCTTTCTGGCACCGAGAACAATGACATAAAAAGAACGATTGAAAATCTCCAGAAAGCACAAATTGAACTTTGCCACAGAGGCATGAACCACAATGTTGATTCTTCACAAAAGCTCCTTATGTTCGATTACACATAACGCCCGGTTAAGGGGCAGCCAACGCCATTACCAAGCTTCCGCATAACACTGTAACCCAAAAAACCAACGCATAATAAAAATGCCGCGCGTTGGCTGTCCCTCTTGAACCGTCACGGAAACCGCATGAACATCACCGCCCTGTAAAGCTTTCGAGAACCTTACTTAGGTAGTTTTCGTCCATTGCGCAGTTCATCCGTTTGCGTTTAATGCCACCTTTAAAGGTGGTTTCACTCTTTAATAGGTTCAAACATATCTGCCTGATCCTTGCTAAAGCCTCTGCGCGATCATCGGCTCTAATACGAGAGTTGTCCTCACTAAATGCGGTATCAAGGGACCAATGCATGGCCTCTACGCCCCAATGAGAACGCGTCGCTTCAAGCAGAGTTTGGGCTTCTAATTCTTTAGAACAGATATAGTAACGAATACTCACATCCTGCTCTGTTGCTA
>NZ_CAWNMS010000105.1:0-3750 GCF_963875605.1 Vibrio sp. V04_P4A5T148 | reverse complement strand
CAATACCAAACGAATGGCCGGAGAAATCCAAAAGATTGAACCCCTAAATTTACCTGAGTTGCATAACGCCCGGCTAAGGGGTTGACAACGCACCGCCGAACTCAAAAAACACACTGTAAACACTGAATTTCAATTTTGCACTAAAGTCGCCACGCGTTGGCAATCCCTCTTGAGCCGTTTGTTATGCAAATTCAATGAGATAAACCGAATTTACACGACCAAAAGCCACAATTGCAATGATTGAGTGATTCAAGAACCAACCGAAGCCAGAGCCGTGATAAATAAGCCGCCAAAACAAAGTCCACCTTTCAACAACAAACCAAGCTTTTGAATCAGACAAACTCAACGAGCGAAAACTTCAGCAAAAGCAAAATGATCGATTAACTTGCCCTTTCCACACTTTGCGCGCGCTAAATTCACAACAAACCAGCACCAAAACTCATTGAGGCAAACAAAGAACTTTGCCTGTTTTACGGCTTGAGTTAACCAAGAATTTGAGGGTAAAAAAGCTCATTTGCCGACAACACAAAACGAATAGCCGGAGAAATCCCAAAAGTTTGAGCCCCTAAATTTACCTGAGTTGCATAACACCCTGTTAAGGGGTGAGCAACGCTACCACATAACCTAAAATTACCACCGTAATCACAACACACAAATTGGAACCAAAAATCCAAGCGTTGGGAATCCCTCTTAAACAGTTTGTTAGGCATTTTCTCGTAGTTAACTGTAGACACCTTTAAATTCGAGATATGCTTTGATGTACCGCTTATTCTCTTTAATGACTTCATTCTCGCTCTCTATTTCTAAATAATATCTAGAAATATCATCCATACGATTGCAAACATTAAGCCAATGACTAAAACGTCGAGATTTTGTAAAAGGGTCCCAAGATAATGAATCAAGTTTTTCTAGCGAAGGATGTGAGTCTGTAAACTTCTCAAATATATACTTTAATAATGTATTTTCATTGTAGAAGCTAGCATGATCGATATAACGAGATACAAAGTCCGAGTTAATTACCTTACCATCACTCGCCTTTAGTAACTTTTCAAAATTTTCTAATAACGTTGTAAACATAACTAATTTCTTATCGACTAACCTTTTTGAAATTTTTTCTATTAAACCATTTTTATCAATAAGCAAAAGCTCTTCTTGGTTTAGAGAATACTCAGTTAAGTATAAGAAAACATCTGAATCATCAGCGATTTTTATTATTTTATCTAGCATTCTGTACTCAATGGCTAGAGCGATACCAAAGTATTTAGTTGCCTCTTCATTTAAGTATTTATCCACACTAGCTCTTTCAAAGTTATGAGATACTATTTTAACTGTAATTTTTGCTTCATTTTCTTCACTGCTTTCAAAAACATTCACCATTTCCTCAACTGTAGGTGTTCCATCAGGTTCTTTATCAAAAAATGCTTTATAAGCGCTATACACATCAAACCTTGAAATGTATTTTCGGGTATTAAAAAGCCATAAAACATTGTTCATTTTATCTGTACGTGGAACTAAAGGTAATGAAATCTTCATAATTCCCCCTATGAAATCAATTTATTATAAGTTAGCTTATTATAATATTCTGCAATGTTATTAAGCATGAATTTGTCAGATATTTCTGCAATACCTATGTAGTCAGAAAATTTTTGACCAATAGAGCCTCCAACAAAAAAAACGTTTAACATCGTCTCTTCACACCAATAAATGTAATACCTATCATGCATTGATTCTTTAGAGTGAATCAAATCGATGCTTTTAAATAATCCATTTTTTACAAGATGACTTTTACGTTCATTGATTTTAATTTTTCTATCTTCTTTCTCATCGTTATCACCTACAGAATTGAACTTTGAAATTATTTCTAGCGTAATTTTACTACTTCCACCAAATAAAGAGGTCAGATTATCTAAGTCGATAGGCATAATATATGGGTCAATAATGGTTATTTTTTCTATTTTTGATGTGTGATGTACACTTGCCTTAAAAAGGCTTGTAGCATACTCAAAAGGTTTATCACTTACAGCTTTGGGTATACATGAATTTGATTTGCTGACTAATAAATTCCGTCTGTTATTTATTCTATCTCTTAATCTAGACACTATTCTTTACCCACATTCATATTTAGCTCATTATATGTAGATACCTCAGAACCATTATCAAGAGTCACACTATCTCCAATAACTCTCCCCCTAATGTTTATATTTCTTATAAAACCATGCCTACTGTTAAATATAGTTTCCCCTTGATCTATTATTTCAATTTCTATTTCATCTGGACTATTGGAGAAATTAATTAAAGTTTCCTTCTCCGATATGATTCCATTTTTTATTTGTGGATCTATATCTTCACAGTATCCTGTAATAACATACTTCGCTTTGGCATAAGCATTAAATTCATCAAAGAACTTAACTTGTAATCTTTGAGGTAAACGATTCTCCCCCTTTAAGGGTTTATCAACAAATTTGCTATTTACAACAATACGAGTTGGATCATAATAAGTGTATGAATTTAATAATTCTGGGCGATTTAGCAGATCAAGATCAAACTTTGTTTTTACTTCTTCTAACAATTGCTTATGTTCATTAGCCCAAGATTGGTATTTATAACTTGTCATTTCACTACCGACAAACATTTTTATCTTGCTGCAGCGATCGATTAACGGACTGAAAACAACTTCATCAGAGCGTTGAGTGATAAAATCGTCATAATCTTCTTCATACCGAAGTGTGACACCACCATTAATATTGATACACTTTTTGTCATCATCTACAGAGTCTATACGTATATTTGACACAATGAATCTAGCTTTAAATTGCTTTTTTAAACCTATTGTTATGTCAGACTCTTTGATTGAGTCGAATTCACCACAACGCCAATTAATGCATTCCCCATAGATAACCTGTTTATTACGATCGTAAATAAGAAAATATTTGTAGCTATTCATAAATTTCCTTCTTAAAAAATACTGCGAAAGTTTCCAACTGATGCCTAACGCCCGCTTAAGGGGCTGACAACGCTACTATCAAGTTTCCGCATAACACCGTAATCACCAAAATCAACGCATAATAAAAATGCCACGCGTTGGAAGTCCCTCTTGAAGCGTTTGTTATGTTGCTGTGCCAAAGAGCTTATGTAAGGCTTCTATTGGAAATGTCCATTCTAAAGTTCTCTGTGGAGTCCTGTTTATCCGCAACATTGCATTAGTGAAATCACTGTACTTTAGCCCGCCATCAGCGTAAATAAAGTGCTCATAACCACTTACAACGTCATTCATGTTACTCAGTAGCTTTTTACTAGCTGTCTTTGTAAACAGTACACTCTCTGGCGCTTTCTCATAAGCTTCGATAATTTCAGAAGGAAAGTCTTCGAGCTCAAGTAGCTGTAAAACACCATTTTTGAAAATTTTACCTATGTCTTTTGCGTGCTCTTTTCTATAACCAACAAGCACAAACGACATCAAAGTTTTCTCTTCCATGAAAACTAGGCACTTTCTACGGTCAGCCGTAAAAAGGTTTACATACCAATTACCTATGGTGAAACTTTCATCTTGGACTTCAATTAAATCTGCGGACTTTAAACCTAATGCATCCTGAACTTTTTTTGTGCATCGCAACTGATACATAAACGTAATATCCTGATTTATGATTACTTTCAGCTACGATAATGTGTGCAAAACCAGATTGCAACATAACGCCCTGTTAAGGTGTGAGCAACGCAATACCGAAGCCTCCGCACTCCACCTTAAACACT
>NZ_CAWNMS010000104.1:0-3978 GCF_963875605.1 Vibrio sp. V04_P4A5T148 | reverse complement strand
TTTGGAAGAAAAGTGACGAGCGTAGCATGCTCGGCGGACGTTTGGATGCTGAAGGTTATTTTGCCGCTGAATTTACAGCGCTAAACAACCCAACGCGATCAAGAAACAACAAATAGGTGATGACGATTTATTGCTTAACTTAAGCCAAAAAACATGGAATTTACCGTTCAATTCAAACTCGATTTAGCTAATAAAAACTCACTTTGCCTAACGCCCGCTTAAGGGGCAGCCAACGCTACTACTAAGCTTCCGCATAACACCGTAATCACAAAAACCAACGCATGGTAAAAATGCCACGCGTTGGCTGTCCCTCTTGAAGCGTTTGTTAGGCTTGCTATACTGACACTGTTTTTATATACAGCAACGATATGCCGATGATTAAGATATTAATGGTTATAACCACCACAGTAACACTATTGATTTATGCCATCTACATTGCATTTACTGGATCAGGATACGCCGCTTTAGGTTTGATGTTTACAGCAATATTGCTAGCTTGGACTGCTTTAATCGGTATCGAGTCGCTATGGGAGAGTAGTTTTTCTCATTGTTTGAAGTTAGCAATTCTAACCTGTTCTATTGCAAATGCTTATTACACAAACAATCTAAGCAAACCAGGTTATGTCGAAAAGAATCTCGACTTATTTTATGAATCTATAAATATTGAGTATTGCTCAAGCCAAGATCAACCTAACGAAGAAATGCGAGCTTTATTCAATAAGAATAAGAACAAACTACTTAGTAAATGTGCTTTGCAATCCCACCTAGACTTACAAAAGCTCAACATAGATTTAGCCAAAGCTAGATATCTAGATCCAGCCACTGGAGCAATTGATACTATTTACAGCAGCTTAACTGAGCCAGATTCGTTAAGTTGTCAAGAATTTGCAGAAACTCTAAATCGACTTTGTCCTAATAAGCTACGTTTGTAAGCCTAACGCCCGCTTAAGGGGCTGACAACGCTGCTACCAAGTTTCCGCATAATACCGTAACCACAAAAACCAACGCACAGTAAAAATGCCACGCGTTGGAAGTCCTTCTTGAAGCGTTTGTTATGCATGTGCCAAAACGCGAGCCATATGGTAAACGTCAACGTAGCTACCATTTCTGAACGCATAAGCTTTCGACTCACCTTCAATTTCAAAACCGAACTTCTTGTACAAATTGATCGCTCGTTCGTTGTCCACATAGACCGTCAATTCGATTCGTTTCAAATTCAGCCAGTTATCCGCTAAATCGATAACCGTTTTCAGTAAAGCACTACCAACACCTAAACCTTGAGCATCGTCTTTAACGCCCATACCGAATGTACCTACGTGACGTCGTCTCGGATTGGTACATAGCTCAAAGCCCAAATTACCTACTACTTCACCGTCCACTAGTGCCACATATGCATAAACATGATCTGGAATAGTCTGGAAACGTTTTTCCCACATATCGGAGGATGGAAGCGGAAGTTGTAATGTGCTGGTGTAGGCATTTGGGCACTCATAAACTCCTTTTATCGCTTTAGCATCTGATGGCTCTGCTCGCCTGACTTCAACAACCATAGTTCCTCTTCTCCTAAAAAATGCATAACGCCCGCTTAAGGGGCAGCCAACGCTACTACTAACTTTCCGCATAACACCGTAACCACAAAAACCAACGCATAGTAAAAATGCCGCGCGTTGGCTGTCCCTCTTGAAGCGTTTGTTATGTGAATTCTCGATTGAAACGCCGAACTTTTGTACGCACATTTTTCATAGGTGATGACGTATTAAACTGAATCATGCGCCCCAAAGTCCATTGTTCATACCACGCAACACCATATAAGTCATGATTACTTAAGCTTGAAATGAGTAAAAGTATCTCGTTAACCGTAGACTCAAGTTCAATGAGTAAATCATTGTATTTCCACTCACGATACTCTTCGTGGAAACTTTCAGCGAGTGAACCTAATTGGTTCCATTTATAACCAGTTTCCGGGAAATCTACATGTTGGTGTCGAGATCTTAGCTGATGCCATTTAAGAACCAGTTTTCCCCAACCAATCAAGTAGGCTACTGTATCACTAACACTAATGACTGTACCTTTGACGTTTCCCTCTACTCCAGATTTGCGAGCTTTACTTTCCGGAATTGAACGATAGTCAGCCATGAGTTTCGGAAATATTGAGTTTATAGCTAACTCTAATTCATCCTTATTTTTTGGCACAGAAGACATTTTGATCTCCATTCACATAACGCCCGGCTAAGGGGTTGACAACGCACCACCGAGCTAAAAAAACACACCGTAAACCCTGAACTTCAATTTTGCACTAAAGCCGCCACGCGTTGGCAATCCCTCTTGAGCCGTTTGTTAGGTGTTTTGCTGATTAAGGAAAAGAACCCATGCATCAATACAAGCTTCTGCAAGTAACAAAGCATCATAGCTACGATCTCCGACTTGAACTGAGCACCGGGCAGATTCGAGGCTAAAGGACTCATTTGAAATTAAAGATGCACCATACAACCCAAAGCTTTCTTTATTGATCAAATTGGGTTGATAGCCTGTTCTTGTTGACCGAGTAAGCTTACAATGCTTTGAGCCATTGCATAGATCTGCGCAAATTTTTAGAAAATCATTAGAGTTAATAAACTCATCTACTTGCTTTGCGGTGATTGATAAATGCTCACTATGAATTAACCAATCTCGTACATGGTAACAATGCATAAAAAATGAAGATAGATCATCTTCAAAATCTTGAAATACTAAAGAAGAATTATGAACACCGTCATAACCAAGGCGTATCCTTTTTAAATATCTTTTAGATCGTTCTAACTGTTTCATACTTAATTACACCTAACGCCCGGCTAAGGGGTTGACAACGCACCGCCGAACTTAAAAAACACACTTAAACACTGAACTTCAATTTTGCACTAAAGTCGCCAAGCGTTGGCAATCCCTCTTGAGCCGTTTGTTAGGCCAACCGATTGACAGTGATACTTTCAAAACCAAGGAACAGGGCTTTTTACAAACTTAAAACAAACTAACCGATTCATTTATAAACCAAAACCCTAAATCAGCAAAGAAACCAACAAATTCAAATTGAGCGATTTGGAAGAAAAGTGACGAGCGTAGCATGCTCGGCGGACGTTTGGATGCTGAAGGTTATTTTGCCGCTAAACTCACCGCGCTAAACAACCCAACACGATCAAGAAACAACAAATATGTGATGACGATTTATTGTTTAAGTCCAGCCATGAGAACATGGAATTCGCCGTTCAATTCAAACCCGATTTAGCTGATAAAAACTCACTTTGCCTAACGCCCGCTTAAGGGGCAGACAACGCTACTACCAACTTTCCGCATAACATCGTAACCACAAAAACCAACGCATGGTAAAAATGCCGCGCGTTGGCTGTCCCTCTTGAAGCGTTTGTTAGGCTAATTTACACACGGTTTTTTACGTTACTTATTTTCCATGTTTCAACATAGCTTTTATCATAGCTGCATCTGTAGTTAATCTTAAATTCTGGTAAAGATTCGATAATAGTTCTATTTATGTTTTCGTCTTCTATTTTTGAACCATCATAATTATAAAACTGGATAAATACCCCCTCGCCAAGAGAAGGTATAACACTATCAGATACCGAAACATTGCATCTTATACTAAAGTTAAAATCTACTAAGCCTATCCTTTTCATTAAATCACTGTAATCGTTACCAGAAGAAAGACTATAACTCTTACCATCAACAACATATTCCACCTTTTTGATAAAGGCTGGACCTTGCCCATGATTGCAAAACTTTATAGATACACCATGTTTCAAGGAGCTTTCACTTTCTATTGTCAACACTGGCCTTAAAGTTAACTGATTGTGTTTTCTGGAGATATGACCTTGTAGAATAGCAACGACTAAAGCAATCAGTGCAACAACAACTGAAGAAATGGCAATTATGTCGCTATTTGTTATTTCAGCAATGATATTATCCTCCAAACTGTATTAGCCTAACGCC
>NZ_CAWNMS010000103.1:0-4023 GCF_963875605.1 Vibrio sp. V04_P4A5T148 | reverse complement strand
TCCAAACGTCCGCCGAGCATGCTACGCTCGTCACTTTTCTTCCAAATCGCTCAATTTGAGTTTTTTTGTTTCTTTGCTGGTTTAGTGTTTTGGTTTATAAATGAATCGGTTAGTTTATTTTAAGTTTGCAAAAAAGCCCTGTTCTTTGGTTGTGAAAGTGTCGGTGTCAATTGGTTGGCCTAACAAACGGCTCAAGAGGGATTGCCAACGCTTGGCGACTTTAGTGCAAAATTGAAGTTCAGTGTTTACAGTGTGTTTTTTGAGTTCGGCTATGCGTTGTCAACCCCTTAGCCGGGCGTTAGTTTTATGGAGAGTGTAAATGAACAAACGAGCGATAGAATGTGTTTTTGGCTCATTTAGAAATGATTTCATCAATATTAAAAAATTGGAATGTGATGATAAGTACAAAATTACGCTTTACCTATGTCTGATTGATGGTATTTCTAACCTCTCAGTGCCGAATGAAAAGCAAAATAGAAATCGGTTTATTAGCACCCTGAAGAAGTTCAGTGATTGGACCGATGGAGGGTTAATTAGCATTCAACAACTCAATGCATTCATTCACTCTGATGTAAAAGACATTGATGAGCTTCAGTATTTAGCAACTGAAGAAATGTCTATCTTCGTCAAAAATAGGTTATTTCCGACAGATGAAATGCTAGCGGTATCAGGTTTTACCACTATTTCACAAGTAGATATAAAGTCTGATGAGATCATCAGTTTATGGAATAAATATGCTAGTGATAATGGTAAGTTACATAAGGCGTACATAGACCAGTTTTCTCACTTTAGTTTGTTATATGAGCTCCGAAATAATTTGATTCATAGTTTCCAAAACTGTTCTGGAGCAAGCCACGGTATTTACAATGAGCCCGGATATAAAGTTGTCAATACTCACTCTAATTCAGAGGAACAACTAGTTTCTGGTCATAGAGTTGAACTGGTATATCCATTAAGCTTTATTGAAAAAGTTACTGACAGAGTATTGGTAAATACTCAAAGCTACTTTGAGTCTAATAATATTGATGTTTTGCAGTATATAAACGAAAGTGACGTTTGGCGGATGCAATAAAACTAACAAACGCTTTAAGAGGGACAGCCAACGCGTGGCGTTTTTATTATGCGTTAGTTTCAGTGTTTACGGTGTTATGCGGAAGGTTGGTAGTAGCGTTGTCTGCCCCTTAAGCGGGCGTTATGTGTTTTCCTAGAAAATGGAGTTTCTGATGAAAATTAGTCACCTTGAGCATTTGGTTCTGACTGTTGCAGATATTCCAACAACAACGAACTTTTATGAAAAAGTGTTGGGCATGAAAGCTGTTAGTTTTGGCGCTGGTCGGATTGCTCTAGAGTTTGGCTACCAAAAAATCAATCTTCATCAACTCGGCAATGAGTTTGAGCCTAAGGCCCGAAATGTCAGAACTGGGAGTGCAGATTTGTGCTTTATTACCGACATAGATCTGTCTGACGCAATGAAACATGTGGAAAACCAAGGTGTGGTTATCATGGTAGGGCCTGTAAAACGTACAGGTGCACAAGGTGCAATCACATCATTCTATTTCAGAGACCCTGATGGGAATCTTATTGAAGTATCAACGTATTCAAACACATAACAAACGCCTCAAGAGGGACTGTCAACGCGTAGCGTTTCCAGTCCCAATGAGCCGCGGTGGTTGCAGTTGTTGTGTTTGAGTTTGGTGTAATGCGTTGCCAGCCCCTTAGGCGGGCGTTATGTGCTTTGGAGAAAATAATGAAAAAGTGGCTGCTAATTATGCTTGCAAGTTTTTCTAGTGTTGTAAGTGCTGAAAACGAGTCTCTTGATTGTAAGAATGCGATGAATACGTTTGAGATTAATCAGTGTGCAAGTATGGCTTTAGATTCAGCTCAAGCGGAACTAACAAAATATCTTAAAGCGAGTTTTGAGCATAATGCGAATGATCCTGATTTGGTCAGTGCAATCCAAGTTGCTCAGAAAGATTGGCAAAGTTACATGTCTTCTCATTGCAATTCGGTATATACACAATGGCGGGATGGTTCAATTCGTGGTGTTTTGGCGATATCTTGCAAAACGCAGTTAACGAGACAGAGAACACATGAAATCTGGAAGAATTTCTTAACCTATATGGATAGCACAGCGCCTGTTTTGCCAGAGCCCAGTATGGAGTGAATGCTCAAGCACGCACATAACAAACGCCTCAAGAGGGACTGTCAACGCGCGGCGTTTCCAGTCCCAATGAGCCGCGGTGGTTACGGCTGTTGGGTTTGAGTTTAGTGTTATGCGTTGCCAGCCCCTTAGGCGGGCGTTAGGGGAAATAATCAACTTTCCCTCCCAGAATACAACATCAATCACATTTTTGAACGTCTTTATCATTTTATGCAATCACACACTTTAAAAATGGTTTCTTTGACTACATATAGTGTTTGCGGTTGTCGCAAGCACAATTTGTTGTGTTGATTGTTTGTTGAGTGGTGTGTATGGCTAAGACTATGTCTGATTTACTAGATGTTTCAAGCAAGACCCTTTTGGACTTGGGAGCGTTCGATCCCATTTTAGATTTAGATACTCGTTTATTCATCGACCCTCACTTGTTGAAGCACTGCGATATACCTGAGTTTGAAGCAAGTTATGACAAGTTTACTTCTCACTTTAAAAGTATTGTCAAATTGCTTGATGCAAGCGAAAAAAAGGGTGACGTTTTTTGGAATAAAGCTGACCGCTTATTATCTGGAAAAGAGGTTAAGGGTCTATGTATAGGATATGCATCTAAAGGTACTTCTGGCTCTGGTGTTGGCCCAGCACTAAGGAAGCGATTGCTCGAAACAGCTAAAAACATAATAGCTAAAGGTAAAGATGACCCTGAGTTATTTGAACTTGTTGGCATGTTTGAGGGCGACTTCGGTCCTGACCGAATCAGTGATATGACGGCAAATATCATCCGAGATGATATTACTGAATATACAAAAAGAGTTGTATCTCAAGTCGAATTGGGTGCAAAGGCGACAGTAACTTTCGATGATAAATCTGGTCTTCCAATGAACCCGTTTACGGGGGATATAATCCTATTAGTCCCTTATTCCATACTACGAGATCTACCAGTTGCTCTAGATTGGAGTAATATGGATGTTGTAGCGCAACAGAACCAAGAGCTAAGAGACAAAGTTAACGGCATCATCGGAAATTCTTGGCGAGAAGCCATGAAGACAGTTAGCAAAGACAAACTGAAGAAACTAATCCTTGAACATCCTGATTTACTCGATGATCTAGTTAAACAGTATGCAGCTAAGCCACCGTTGCCATATGACTTTATCGAAGACCGTGCTGGTGAATATATTTGGTATCCTGTTACTAGAGAATTGGTTAAAGACAATCCAATTCCTCTTACTCTCAGTGAGTCTCCAACCATTGACGAGGTAGAAAGCCTCGTTGTGACAATATGCGAGAAATTCAAAGAACTTGTAGAGTATAACGGCCTTAATCAACTTTTATACAATAAAGATGGCTCTTTAAAGCATGAAAGTGCAGCTCAGTTACTGTTTTATGGTGTCGCTGAGTCTTATTGTACAAGTAACAATATAATGATTGCCCGAGAGTGTGATTCTGGCCGTGGTCCTGTTGACTTTAAGTTTGGTACAAACAGTGAGAATAGTGTGCTCGTTGAGCTTAAGAAATCCACAAATACATCTGGACTAAAGAAAGGTATTGAAAAACAGCTACCTGAATATATGAAATCAGAGAAAAGTCGCCGTGCAATATACTTAGTGATTGATGTTGGCTATACAAAAGCTGCGATCAAAAACTTGGAAAGTATCAATAAAAAAATTAATGGTGCAAATGTGCAAATCATTCATGTAGATGGTTCGCAAAAGGTTAGTGCTAGCAAGATGTAGCAAAAATTTCCCCTAACAATCTGTTTAAGAGTGATTCGCAACGCTTGGCATTTTTGCTATGCGTTGCGTTTAGTGTTTAAGGTGGAGTGCGGAGGCTTCGGTATTGCGTTGCTCACACCTTAACAGGGCGTTATGTTG